>JAZSKM010000087.1:0-6398 GCA_045534835.1 Eubacteriales bacterium
CCTTCACCACAAGTGACGGCAAGACTCTTTATTTAGTTTCTGCTACCACGGGAAATACTACTGCTCCAAGCGTACGCTCTCCTCACACAACCGTAACATCGGTTGCAGGTCCTGCCATAATCAACTACAGTAACGGCGGTAAGAAATTCATCGGCTATATTGTTACAAAACAGTACGATGCTACTAACGGCATCCTCGGCTGTATTGCGGCAATCGAACTGAAGGTTAAGAAGGCTCCCACGGCGGACACCGCGCTTAACATTTCTCTTAGCGATACTTATGAACGTCCTGAGAACAAGAGCGAGACATTCAATACAAACGTTTCTGTTACGATTGCGGCAGGATGTCAGCACGAAAACAGAACAAACGTAAATGAAACAATCCCTGCTACCTGTACCGAAACCGGTCTTCTCACCTATGACTGCGCTGATTGCGGAAAAAACGGACTTACAGAAGCTATTCCGATTGTTCCTCACCAGTATAACGAGGAAGACCGCGTTATAAAGGCTCCTACCTGTACCGAGGGCGGCGACTCGTATATTCTTTGTTCCGTATGTGAATACAAGGGCGCAATAGAAGTGTACCCTCCGGCAGGACACGAATGGAGCGACTGGACCGTAATCGAGCAGCCTACCGATATGGATGAAGGCACCGAAACCCGTAACTGTCCCGTATGCGGCATAGACGAAACACGCGACACACACACTATTCACTCCTATGTGGCAAAAGATGTAAACGGCACAGTTACATATTACTGCCTTGCATGCGAGGAGGTTCTCGCAGCTCCCAAAAGAGATGTCGTGGTAGTTGCAACTCCCGGTACGCTTATAGAAGGCACTG
Organism: Eubacteriales bacterium; assembly: GCA_045534835.1. GTDB lineage: Bacteria > Bacillota > Clostridia > Oscillospirales > CAG-272 > UMGS902. The sequence goes on from JAZSKM010000087.1 coordinate 841, forward strand.
TCAAGGTTCCCGTAACCGTAAGCGGCGAGGACTTCTGGGGCGTATGCTTCTCGTTAAGTACAAACAATGAAAATATAGAGATTCTCTCGGTCGAGTTTGATTCCGAGGCAGAGGCAGACGGCTGGGTCGGTGTCATTTCCAACGATAACCGCTCTGTAGGTATTGTAAACTTCCCCGACAACAACGTTATAGACGGTTCTATGACAAATCGCCTCACGGCAACGTTCACCTTGTCTGCAGAGGAAACCGATTCGGATGAAGCCGATGTTGTAACCGTTTTTGCTTACGATGCACTTACCGCGGATGAGGTCAAGCTTACCTCTGTTGGTATTGGCGCTGAGCTTCTTCCTGTTGAGCACGAGTGCGTGTTCGGCGACTGGACCGACAACGAAAACGGAACACACACCCGTACTTGCAAGTGCGGCGAAACCGAAACTGCAGATTGTTCCTTTAAGGTAACAACCGCAGCGGTTGCACCCGATTGTGACTCTGCAGGCTCCACCGCTATCGAAACCTGCACAGCTTGTAAAGCAACCAAGGGCGGCGATGAAGTCAGTGCGCTTGGTCATACTCCTGCAGAAGCAGTAATCGAAAACGAAGTTGCAGGTACTTGCGCAGCAGCCGGCACTTATGACGAAGTGGCTTACTGTACAGTCTGCGGCGAAGAGGTCAGCAGAGAGCAGAAGACAACCGAAAAGCTTGCGCACACCTACATAGCAAAGGCCGATGGCGAAACCGTTACCTACTACTGCTTTGAATGTGACGAAGCACTTGCTACTCCGTCTGCAGACATTGTAGTAGTTGCTACCCCCGGTGAGGTTGCTGACGGCATAGTCGAGGTTGACATTACCGTAAGCGGCAATGACTTCTTCTGTGTATGCTTCACCATAAATACAAATGATGAAAACATCAATGTCGTTTCATCTGAGCTTTCTCCCGAAGCACAGGCAGCCGGATGGATTGGCTCGGCTTCAACTGACAAGCTCACACTTGGTTTGCTGAACGCAGCTGCAACGGATACTTCTGTGACAGATTTACTCGTAGCAACCTACACCCTGTCAATAGATGAGGCTTATGCAGATGAAATCGCTATCGTAACCCTTTTTGTAGACGAGGCAATCAATACAAGCGAGGAGGCACTTCCTGCTGTTGGCGTTGGCGCTGAGTTTTCTCTTGCCGAGCACGAGTGCGTAGCAGGCGAAGCAGTAGAAGAGAACAGAACTGAAAGCACATGTACTGTAGCAGGTTCTTACGACCTCGTAGTATACTGTGATGTATGTGATGAAGAGCTCAGCAGAGAGACTGTTGACCTTGAACTTGCAGAACACAACTTTGTAGACGGCGCTTGTACCAAGTGTGGTGCAGAAGATCCCGACTACAAAGAGCCTGTAGCATATATCGGTGATATCGGCTACACAAGCGTACAGGCAGCAGTAGATAAAGTAACAAGATTTGGTGAAATTCGCCTTGAAGAAGGAATTGAAAGCACCACCATTACTCCTACTACCAACTTCTCGTTTGTAGGTGACGCAGATAGCATTAAAGCGATAAAGGTAGACGCAGCAAGCGGATACACATATGCTTACACAACCGTAGATAAGTTTACAGGCAATATTGCTACAAAGGGTATTGTAAGACTTGACAATGCAACACCTACTGATGACGCTAAGCAGAAGTCTACAATAGAGCTTGGCGCAGCGTTCAAGATCAGATTCAATGTAACTCAAGCATCTGTTGCTAAATATTCAGACTTCTATGCGGTAATTTCCATCCCCGGAGAAGACGCAAGAACATATGTAAGCACAGAAAAGGTTACAGGTTACTCTGGCAGCACTCCTGTATATGTATTTGAAGTACCTATGATAGCGGCATATGAGCTTGGACAGACGATCACATGTACCTTCTACGGAATTGACAAAGATGGTAATGTAGAAACAAAAGACTTCACATCATCTGTAGAAGACCAGTGCTATAAGGGTATAACAGGAAGCGGAAGCGAAATGGAAATCCTTCTTGCAGAGATTTTGAACTATGGTTCTGCGGCACAGAGTTACTTTGGAAAGGGTGGCGAACTTGTAAATACAACCCTTAGAACTGACTATAACAATCTTTATAGAGATGTATCTGAGGTAAGCTCTTTCGCTGATGTGCTTGTAAAAGAGGTAGAAGGCTCAGATACAGAGGGAACATTCCTCCATCAGCACAAGGTAAACTTTGTACCTGAAGACAAAGTAACGATGAATGTATTGCTCAGATTTGCAGATACTGTAGATACAAGCAATCTTACCTTCGTAGGCGAATACGTTGGCTGTTGTGATAAAGAAACATATTCGATAGTAATTCCTGCAGACAACTGGACCGATTCCGGAACTTCAGGAGGCTACAAGATGCTTACCGCGGCAATAGACACAGTTGCGGCAATGAATATAAGAAGTACAATTACATACAGATTGTACCGCAACTACGACGAATCCACCAAGACAGGTGAGCTTGTAAGTAGCTGGAAGACTATAGGATTTGAGCAGTGCGCATCTAAGTCTATAGGTGGAGCCGCAGAAGTAATCTGTAAGGCAGTACTTGCATATGGTGATGCGGCATCCGCATATTTTGACTAATAATTGAAATAGCAAACCTAACTTAATAAAAATCCACCCCTCGGGGTGGATTTTTTTGTTCCTTAGGGATTTTTTCTGCAAAGCCTTGACATTTTTTGATATGTCGAGTATAATTTTTATATCTTTAATGTAAGGAGAAAAAAGAATGTCGGCGATTTTTGCTATGACAATGATGTGTATGTGCATGTTTATGATGCGCACTTTTTGTTATGCATAAGATCTCACGGAACTTTTTACTGTACTTACAGCGGAAAGCCGAGAGGTTTTCCGCTTTTTTAAGTCTAAGGAGAATGCCATAAAATGATTGAAATAAAAAACGTGGCAAAAACATATAAAAGCGCTGCCGGTGATTTCACCGCAATCCGCGGCATAAACTTAACCGTAAACGATGGTGATGTTTTCGGCATTATCGGTCTTTCGGGCGCAGGCAAATCGACACTTGTACGCTGCATAAACCTGCTTGAGGTGCCTACCGAGGGTGAGGTCATTATCGACGGGCAGTCGATGACAAAGCTCTCCAAAAAGGAGCTGCTTGCCGCAAGACAGAAGATAGGTATGATATTTCAGGGGTTCAATCTTCTCTCTCAGCGTACCTCTCTCGGCAATGTCTGCTACCCGCTTGAAATTGCAGGCGTTAAAAAATCCGAGGCTAAAAAGCGTGCAAGAGAGCTTCTTGACCTTGTCGGTCTTTCCGACAAGGAAAAGTCATACCCCTCCCAGCTTTCGGGCGGACAAAAGCAGAGAGTAGCTATCGCGCGTGCGCTTGCTACCGATCCTAAGGTTCTGCTCTGCGATGAAGCGACAAGCGCGCTTGACCCGACTACCACCGTTCAGATACTCGACCTGCTTGCGAAAATCAACCGTGAAATGGGTGTTACCATCGTGGTAATCACTCACGAAATGCGCGTTATCGAAAAAATTTGCAACCGCGTTGCGGTAATTGATGCCTCCGAAATTGCAGAAGAGGGGCTTGTTTCCGAAGTGTTTGAGCATCCGAAAACCGCTATCGCGCGCAAGCTCATTATGCCGCAGAGCGGCGAAGGTATTGAAAGCGTTCTCGGCAAGCGCTGCATTCGCCTGACCTTCAACGGAGAGGTAGCGACCGAGCCGATGATATCGAATATGACTCTTGAATGCCGCGCGGCCGTAAATATTATTTTCGCTAACACAAAAACGCTCGACGGCAAGCCCTACGGCCAGATGGTGCTTCAGCTGCCCGAGGACGACAGCGCTCAGGCGAGAATACTCGAATATCTGCGCTCTCACAATATAAAATTTACCGAGGAGGTGAGCCCGAGTGACCTTTAATGAGATGTTGCCTCTGCTTTTTGACGGAGCGCTTGACACTCTTGTGATAACCCTCACCTCAACGCTTATTTCCTACATAATCGGCGTTCCCGTGGGCGTTATACTCTACGGAACCTCAGCAGGCGGACTTTTCCCGAGCAAGACTGTAAACTCTGTTCTCGGCGTTATAGTAAACATATTCCGTTCAATTCCCTTTATAATCCTGCTTGTTATGACTCAACCTGTTGCAAAAGCGGTTGTCGGTACTAAGCTTGGCAACGAGGCATTTATAGTCTACCTCGTAATCGCGGCAGCTCCCTTTGTTGCAAGAATGATAGAGTCCTCACTAAAAGAGGTTGACGGCGGCGTTATTGAGGCGGCAGAGGCTATGGGCTCGGGCAATATGCAGATAATCTGCAAGGTGCTTATCCCCGAGGCAAAGCCGTCACTGCTTGTCGGCTCGGCAATAGCAATTACCACAATTTTAGGCTACACACCTATGACCTATCTTGTAAGCGGCAGCGGTCTCGGTCAGCTTGCTATCCAGTACGGTCTGTACCGCTTTAACGAGCAGATGATGTATATGTCCTCGCTCTTCCTTATCGTGCTTGTTCAGATAATGCAGGAGGGCATCAGCGCCATCGCCAAACGCACGGATAAGCGTATCCGTTAAAAAAATTAAAATCTTTTATTAAATAAAGTTTTAAGGAGAGAAATTATGAAAAAGTTACTCGCACTTGCACTTGCAGCTATTATGCTGTGTGCAGCATTCGCAGCCTGCGGCAATGACAACGCAGACAAGACCATCACCGTTGCAGCTTCCTCCGCTCCTCACGCTGAGATTCTGGAGCAGTGTGTTGCGGCAATGGCCCAAAAAGGCTACACCCTTGAGGTTCGCGTTATGGACGACTACATCGTTCCCAACACCGCGACCGAGGACGGCGAGGTAGATGCAAACTACTTCCAGCACGTTCCCTATCTCGAATCCTTCAACGCTGAAAACGGCACTCACCTCGTTTCGGTTGCACAGATTCACTACGAGCCCTATGCAATATACGCAGGCACCACTGCTACTCTTGCAGAGCTTGCTGATGGCGCAAAGGTTGCTGTTCCCAACGATCCCACAAACGAAGCTCGCGCACTCCAGCTTCTCGCGGCTGAAGGTCTTATCACCCTCAGAGAGGGCGCAGGCCTTACCGCTACCAAGCTTGACATCGTTGACAACCCCCTGAGCCTTGAGATTATGGAGATGGAAGCAGCACTTCTTCCCTCTGTGCTTGACGATGTTGCAGTAGCAGTTATCAACGGTAACTACGCTATCGCAAACGGTCTTAAGGTTGCTGATGCTCTCGGTCAGGAATCCGCAGAGTCCGAGGCTGCACAGACCTTTGCTAACGTACTTGTAGTTAAGGAAGGAAATGAGCAAAATGAGGGTATTCTTGCTCTCGTTGAGGTTCTCAAGACCGATGCTATCAAGACCTTTATCGCTGACAAGTATGAAGGCGCGGTAGTACCGCTGTTTTAATCAATTCAAAGCTTCGCTTTGAATTGGGTGAGGGGCATGAACCTGAGCCCGAACCTGCGCCTGAACCAGAGCCAGAGCCCATAGCCGAGCAACCCAAGCCCGATGCCCAACCGGCCAAAGCCGAACCGGCA
>JAZSKM010000142.1:0-3006 GCA_045534835.1 Eubacteriales bacterium
GCAGTATCTCTCCCGAGGGGGTTATCGGAATACCCAACAAAACGGGGGAATATTCACTTTCGCAGCTTGAAAAGGATATTCTCACCCTTTATCGCGGGGGTGTAATAAATACGCCTGAATATTGGGAGCAAAATGCAGCGAAATTCAGGTATGTCCCTGAGCTTATACATAATATGGCGGTGAAATTATGATAGAAATTAAGTTTAACCGCCGCGGTAAGAAAAAGAGCTTTAAGGAGTTTTCCAAAAAGGCACTGCTCAGTATGATAGCACTCTGGTTTTTCGGAGCGCTGTTCGGCTTTTTCGTAGTATCGGTGCAGCTTCACCGCGCCGATATGACACTCAGTCTTTCCGACCTGCTCTTGTATATAGGGGCGCCGATGACGGGCGGCATTGTCAGCTATATGCTGAAGAGCGCGGCGGAAAACAAAGAAAAAATAAAAGGAGAATTGTATGGGAATCAAAGCGAAGCTTACCAGCCGTAAGTTCCTTGTGGCAGTAGCGGGAATAGTCAGCGGCATTGCACTCGTCTCGGGCGGTGCTACCGAGGAGGGAGTAACCGCTATCGTTACATCAATAGTAGCATATCTTGCAGCCGAGGGACTTATTGATCTTGTCGCTGTAAAAAAGACCGCAGAAGAAATCGAGCCACAATAATATACTTGCCAAAAGTTTCTTGTCGGTGTATAATATAGTCAAGACTGATATTTTCGGAGGCGAAAATGGCGAAGCTGTATTTCAAATACGGCGCTATGGGCTCGGCTAAGACGGCGCAGGCGCTGATTACAAAATATAATTATGAGGAAAACGGTATGCGCGTGTGGCTGATAAAGCCATCGGCCGACAACCGTGACGGGCAGAATATTATAAAGAGCCGTGTGGGACTTGAGTCGCGCGCGGACATCGTGACTCCTGCTGACAGTATACTTGATATGTTCCGCGATAAGAGCGATATAGATATAATAATCGCGGATGAGTGCCAGTTCTTTACACCGGCGCAGGTGGACGAGCTTCGTGAAATAGTTGATACTGCAGATATTCCCGTGCTTTGCTACGGGCTTCGCACCGACTTTTTGTGTAAATTTTTCCCCGGAAGTTTAAGACTTCTTGAGGTGTGTGACACTATCACCGAGGTGCGCGCGATATGCGACTGCGGCGCAAAGGCTACCGTCAATGCGCGAATTGACGGAGAGGGATATGTGGTTACCGAGGGCGCGCAGCTGCTGCTTGGCGGCAACGACAGATATACCGCTATGTGCCACAGATGCTGGACAAGAGCGATAAAAGAGCATAAAAAGGTAAGATGAGCCTCATCCCGAAAGTTTTGGCAAAGTGCTAAAACTTTCGGGGCTTTTTTCGTTAAAACTCACAGAAAAACGCAAAATACTCAATAAATCTTGATTTGCAATCCAAAATATGGCACAATAGAAGTAGCAAAAATCCTAATATTTTTTTGGAGGATACTACTATGAAAAAGTTACTCGCAGTACTTCTCGCTCTTTCTATGCTTGCGTGCGTATTCGCAGGCTGCGGCGAGGAGGACACCACCGGCGCGTATGACTACGATGCAATAGCCGACACCATGACTTCCGAAGACGGTACATATGACATTGCATTCGTTACCGACGTAGGACAGCTTAAGGACAAGTCCTTTAATCAGGGCACTTGGGAAGGCGTAAAGAGATACGCCACCGAGAACGGCAAGTCCTATAAGTACTATCAGCCTGCTAACGGCAACGAGGCTACTGACGATGACCGTTACAACGCGATGAAGGCTGCTGCTGACGGCGGCGCTGAAATCATCGTTTGCGCAGGCTTCCTTCAGGCAAACGCTCTTACAAAGGCGGCTGAGGAGTTTACCGATGTTAAGTTCGTATTCATTGACGGCTGGGCAACCGGTCTTGCAAACGTAATGTCTATCGACTTCCAGGAAGAGCAGTCCGGCTATCTTGCAGGCTATGCTGTTGTTAAGGAAGGCTACACCAAGCTCGGCTTCACCGGTGGCGGCGGCGGAACTAACCCTGCTTGCTGCAGATTCGGTTACGGCTATGTTCAGGGCGCACAGGCTGCAGCTGCAGAAATGGGTGTAAATGTTGACATCAACTACTCATGGCAGTACGGCGCAGCATTCAGCGCTTCTCCCGAGCTTCAGACTATGCTTAACGGTTGGTATACAAACGGTACCGAGGTTATCTTTGCTTGCGGCGGTCAGATGTGTCAGTCTGCATTTGCAGCAGCATCGGCTAATCAGGCTTATGTAATCGGCGTTGACGTTGACCAGTCTGCTGAGTCTGAGACTGTTATCACCTCTGCTATGAAGGGACTTCGCGAGGCAGTTATCTACGCTTGCGACACCTTCTACGGCGGAAACTGGGATACAGTTGGCGGCGGTTGCACTACTCTTGGCGCAGCTCAGGACGGCGTAGGTCTTCCTACCGAAACCTGGACCCTTAAGAACTTCTCTGTTGAGGAATACAACACTCTCTTCGCTGCTATGAAGGCTGGCGAAATCGAGGTTGACCGCAACTACGAGAATCTTGCAGGCGCATCCTACTCTAACGTGACAGTTAACGAGATGTAATCTTAAACTTAAAAAGAAAGCCGAAAGGCTTTCTTTTTTTGTTGCGAATATTTTGTTGTTTTGATACAATGGGGAGGAGGTGAAAGATATGCATATGCCGGATATCCAGGAATCATTGAGGGATCGAATGCTGGAAGAAGCTGTGGATGAAGCGCTCGATACGAGAATTGATATCGAATATTGCCGTTTTTATGGCGATGAAATGCCGGATGTTGCCACAAGGCTGCTGGAGTTCAACGGCTGTGTATTTGAAAAATGCACCTTTGGCGAAGGGGAAATAGAACGGCTTGTCTTTGTGGATTGCCTTTTCATCAAGTGTGATTTGGGACGATGCAATCTTCGCAAGGCCACTTTGCAGCGCGTTCAGTTTCAGGAATGCAGGCTGACAGGTGCTTCTTTTGAAGGCGGCAGCCTGATGAGCGTTGG
>JAZSKM010000178.1:0-2235 GCA_045534835.1 Eubacteriales bacterium
ATCCTATAGACAATAACGAGAGAGGTACCGCGCATCTTCACGGCGGTAAGATGGGCTTTGACAGACTCGTCTGGGACGTTGAGGAAACCGTGTATGAGGACTGCGGTGCGCCTAAAATTGTTTGCAAGCTCACCTCTCCCGACGGTGACGAGGGATACCCCGGAAATCTTGAAGTAACCGCGTCATACGCTATCAAGGACAATGCACTTGTACTTGAATATATCGCAAATACCGATAAGCCTACATATATCAATATGACAAACCACTCGTATTTCAACCTTCACGGTATTGAAAACGGCGACAACAAGGACCATATGCTGCAGATAAACTGTGACGAGGTAACCGATGTTGACCCCAAGACTCTTCTTCCTACCGGCAAGCGTATTGATGTAACCGGAACCGCCTTTGACTTCCGCACAGAAAAGCCGCTCGGCCGCGATCACGAGAATACAGGCCTTGGTATTGTCGGCTATGACAACAACTTTGTAATTAACGGTAAAGTTAAGGCGACCTTCGGCCCTCATACACTAAGCGTTGCAGCAGTATGCCGCACAGATGAGCGCACGATGACTATTCTTACAACGAAGCCTTGTATGCAGATTTACTCTGCTATAGGTGCAAACGGACCCGACTTCAAGGGCGCAAAGAGAAGACAGAATATGTCTGTTGCTTTTGAAACTCAGTTTGAGCCTGACAGCCCCGCAAAGGGAGAGGCAAGACTTAACCCAGGTGAAACATATCATCACGTAACCGTTTACAAGTTTGACTGAGAGGAAGATATGGTTTTTGATGGCATAAAAAAACTTGTTACTTACGCTGAGAAAAACGGTCTTATTGCCCCAATAGACAGAACGTGGGCGACAAACCGAATTCTTGAAGCACTTGATATTCAGGAATATATTGAGCCTGTCACCGAGTATTCTGACATAGACCTTGAAAGCACACTTTCCGAACTTCTTGATTACGCAGCAGAAAAGGGACTTATCGAAGAGAATACTGCCCTATACCGTGACCTTTTTGACACAAAGCTTATGGGCCTTCTCACGCCTGCACCGAGAGAAGTGGTAGAGATGTTCACCATTCTCTACAGCGAGTCGCCTGAGGCTGCTACGGATTATTATTACAAGCTCAGCTGCGATACCGATTATATCCGTACATACCGCGTGAAAAAGGATCTGCGCTGGATTTATCCGAGCGAGTTTGGAGAGCTTGACATCACCGTCAATCTTTCAAAGCCCGAAAAGGATCCGAAAGCTATTGCCGCTGCGAGAAACGCGGCTAAAAGCTCATATCCGAAGTGCCTGCTCTGCCACGAAAACGAAGGGTATGCAGGACATCTTAATTCACCCGCAAGACAGAATCACCGCACTATCCCGATTATAATTAACGACTCGCAGTGGTATTTGCAGTATTCTCCGTATGTTTATTACAATGAGCATTGCATTGCATTTAACGGCGAGCATACACCGATGAAGATAGACCGTGCCGCGTTTGGCAAGCTGCTTGATTTTGTTACTCTCTTTCCGCACTACTTTCTCGGCTCCAACGCAGACCTGCCGATAGTTGGCGGCTCTATACTCAGTCACGACCATTTTCAGGGTGGCAGATATGAGTTTGCAATGACAAAAGCACCTATTGAGAAGCAACTCAGTTTCAAGGGCTTTGAGGATGTTGAAGCAGGAATAGTAAAGTGGCCGCTTTCCACCATCCGCCTGCTTTGCGAGGATAAAGACCGCATAATCAATCTTGCCGACAAGATTCTTAACGCTTGGCGCGGCTATACAGACGAGAGCGCGTTTGTTTTTGCCGAGACTGACGGTGAGCCGCACAATACGATAACACCTATTGCGCGCCGCCGCGGCGAAAAGTACGAGCTTGACCTCGTGCTTCGCAACAATATTACTACAGAGGAGCATCCTTTGGGTGTGTACCATCCGCACGAGGAGCTGCATCATATTAAAAAGGAAAACATCGGACTTATCGAGGTAATGGGACTTGCCGTTCTTCCTGCACGTCTTAAAAACGAGATGGATGCACTGAAAAAGGCAATCCTTGCAGGAGAGGACCTTTATAAAGACGGGGTGCTTGCAAAGCACGCGCCTTGGGCATACGGATTTATGAAGGAACAGACTGTTACAAAGGATAATATCGACAGTGTTATTGAAAATGAGATAGGCAAGATTTTCTGTGAAGTGCTTGTACACGCAGGCGTTTACAAATGCACAAAAGAGGGCA
>JAZSKM010000150.1:0-1601 GCA_045534835.1 Eubacteriales bacterium
TGGCCTCCGACTTCAGCAAAAAGACCGCGAAAAAAACAATGTCATTAAAGAAAAATTATAGTTTATGATACTAACATCGCCGACCGAGATTCCTCGGTAAACTCGGAATGACAGGTCGGGTTTTCGCTTTGCAGGGCCCCCGCTTGTCATCCTGAGCGTAGTCGAAGGATCTTGCGGGGAGATGTAATTACTCCCATAAACTATAATTTACAATCACACTTATGGAAAAAATTTTGATCTTATCCGACATACACGGCGGTGTGGGGCGTGCTGCTAAGGCGGTGAAAATGCACCGCGAATGCAAAACCGTGCTGTTCCTCGGTGACGGTGCGCGCCATATTGACTCTCTGCGGGAGCATAATCCGAGTGCCGCATTTGTCTCGGTGCGTGGCAACTGTGACACGCCCTTTGACGGGGTGGAGGAAACCGAGCTTACACTTGATATATGCTCGCACCGCTTATTCATTTGTCACGGGCACACACGTATGGTTAAGAGCGGCAAAGGTGCTCTGCTGAAAGCGGCAAAGGAGAAAAACTGCACTATAACACTGTTTGGGCATACCCATATTGCCTCTGAGGAATACGACCGTGACAGCGGAATATATATGTTCAACCCCGGCAGCATTGGCGAAGCGCGAGACGGAAAATACACCTTCGGGCTTCTCACACTTGATGAAAAAAATGTTCTGTTTTCGATAGGAGAAGTATAACAAACCTATTGCAAAATCTTCTATTTTTGGTATACTATTGGTTGGTAAAAATAATTTTATAGGAGAATATATATGGAAACTAAGCTCACTAAGGCAAGCTTCAAGGGCGTAGAAGGCCCTGTGCTGACTATCGTTATGGACGGTGTCGGCCTTACCGCTGACAACGGCGCAAATGCTGTTGCGGCAGCAAACACTCCCACCCTTGATATGCTTATGGAAAAATATCCCACAGTGTCGCTCAAGGCTCACGGTACTGCCGTAGGCCTCCCCGGTGATGACGATATGGGCAACTCCGAGGTAGGTCACAACGCACTCGGCGCAGGTCAGGTTTTCGCTCAGGGCGCAAAGCTTGTATCACAGTCTATTGAAAGCGGCAAGATGTTCGCAGGCGAAACCTGGAAGAAGCTTGTCGGCAATGTTAAGGATAACAACTCCACACTTCATTTCCTCGGTCTTTTCTCGGACGGAAATGTTCATTCTCACATAGACCACCTCAAGTCGATGATTAATCAGGCTAAGGCTGAGGGTATCGCGCGTGTGCGTATCCACATCCTTATTGACGGACGTGACGTTGGCGAAACAAGCGCGTTTGAATACATCGACCCGTTTGAAGCATATCTCGACGGACTTCGCGATGCAAGCTTCGATATCAAAATTGCAAGCGGCGGCGGACGTATGCAGATTACTATGGACCGTTACGAGGCTAACTGGGCTATGGTTGAAGCCGGCTGGAAGACTCACGTTCTCGGCGAGGGCAGACAGTTTGCTTCCGCTCACGAAGCAGTTGAAACCTACCGCACAGAACTCGGAGTTATCGACCAGGACCTCCCCGCATTCGTTATCGCTGAAAACGGCAAGCCTGTCGGCACAATAAGCGACGGCGATAGCGTA
>JAZSKM010000071.1:0-7660 GCA_045534835.1 Eubacteriales bacterium
CTTGAAATGGATGAGAAGTACCCTGAATATAATTTTAAGAAGCACAAAGGTTATCCGACAAAAGAGCATCGCGAGCTTGTGATTAAGCACGGCCCCTGCCCTCTTCACCGAAAGACATTTCTTAAGTTTATGAACAAGGAGAACGGCTGATGCTTTTCGGTAAAACCACAAAAGCTATCGGCGCGCGTGGAGAAAAAATCGCCGCCCGTTATTTAAAGAAGAACGGCTATAAAATCATTGCTAAGAATTTCTTTTCCGCGCACGGTGAAATCGACATCATTGCTAAAAGGGGCAACACGCTTGTATTTGTTGAGGTCAAGTCAAGAAAGGACTGCCAAAGTCATTTTGAAAACTACGGTCTGCCAAGCGAAGCTGTAACAAAAACCAAACAACAGCATATCATATATACTGCACGAAAATTTTTAGAAAGCCATCACGCTGACTCTGAAATAAGATTTGATATAATCGAGGTGTATCTCGGTGTGCATCCGAGAGTACACCATATAGAAGATGCCTTTTTTGCCTGAAAGGAAATAAAATGGAACATAGATTATTCGATTTACACTGCGACACTCCTTACCGTATGTGTGTTGAAAATCAGCCTCTCAGAACAAACAATTTACATATTGCGCTTGATAAAACTGCGTATCTGTCGCGTTATGCTCAGATTGCCGCAATCTGGAGCGACAGCGAACTTTCCGACGAAGATGCTTATCTTGCATTCTGGCGGATACTTAACAATTTCAAACGTCAGATTGAATCTAACAGACAGAGCGCCGCTATCTGCCGATCATATGATGACTATGCTCAGCTCCCCGACGGTGTCGCTGCTTTTTTTCTCGCGGTCGAAGATGCACGTATTTTAGGTAAAAACATTGAGCGCATTCGCGAAATTTACGATGCAGGTGTACGTTTTCTTTCACTGAATTGGTCGGGTGAAAATGTACTCGGCGGCGGATATGACACGAACTCGCCGCTGACACATCTTGGACGCTCTGTTGTAAAACTTGCATTTGACCTTGGTATGATAATTGATGTTTCTCACTCTTCTGCAAAGGTAATTGATGAAATTGCCGAAATGGCAGTATCAGTGAAAAGACCGATAATTGCTACCCATTCCGACTCTAACAGTATTGCCGTGCACCCAAGAAACCTGACCGATAGCCAGTTCACAAAAATAAAACGCAGCGGCGGTATTGTTGGAATTTCGTTTGCGCGTCCGCATCTTTGCGGAAAAAGCAGCTCACCCTCAACTATTGAAAATATTATCAGCCATATCGAATATTTCCTTGGACTTGACGGTCAGCATACCGTCTGCCTTGGATGCGATTTTGACGGAATCAATACGACTCCCGAAAACATTGATAATATTTCCCATTTATATAAGCTTGCAGATGCAATGTCAGCAAAAAATTTCAGTGACGAGCTGATAAATGCTATTTTTTATCAGAATGCACACAATTTCCTGAAAAAAATTTAAGTTCGTATAAAAGAAAGGACTAATTATGAACTACTCCAGCACCAGAAGCATCAATAAAGAAGCAGTCTCGGCAGCGCAGGCTATTAAGCAGGGGCTTGCTGATGACGGCGGCCTTTTTATGCCGGAATCCTTCCCCACGCTTACGAAAGATAAGATTTCCGAGCTTGTTGACAAAAACTATGTTGAGCGCGCAACATATATTCTTTCCCTTTTCTTGACCGATTACAGTGAAGCGGAGCTTTTGGCAGACTGTACCGAAGCATATAGCGAAAGCCGTTTTCCCGGTGGTGCCGCCCCCTTAAAAAGCATTGACGGTAAGATTTTTTCACTTGAACTCTGGCACGGTCCCACTTGTGCTTTTAAGGATATGGCGCTCCAGATTATGCCGCGCCTTCTCTGCAGAGCGTTGAACAAAACAAACGAAGAGCGCGATGCTATGATTCTTGTTGCCACTTCGGGTGATACGGGCAAGGCTGCGCTTGAAGGCTACCGCGATATCGATAAAATCCGTATTAAGGTATTTTACCCTGTTGACGGTGTCAGCCGTGTGCAAAAATTGCAGATGGCTACTCAGGGCGGTAACAACGTTGACGTTTGCGCCATTCGCGGAAACTTTGACGATGCGCAGACAGGTGTCAAGAAAATCTTCGGCGATGGCGATATGGCAAAAACCTTGAATGACAAGGGAGTTTTCCTTTCGAGTGCCAACTCGATAAACTGGGGCAGACTTGCACCCCAGATAGTCTATTACGTATCTGCATATTGCGATATGCTAAAGATGGGCGAAATTTCGCTCGGTGACAAGGTTGACGTATGCGTACCTACAGGCAACTTCGGTAACATCTTTGCGGCTTATATTGCTAAAAGAATGGGCTTGCCTATCGAAAATCTCGTGTGCGCTTCAAACAAAAACAATATTCTTACCGATTTCTTGCAGACCGGCACATATGACCGTAACAGACATTTCTATACGACAATGTCTCCCTCTATGGATATTCTTATTTCCAGCAATCTCGAGCGCCTTCTTTACACAATAGCAGGTGCTAAAAAAACTGCTGAGTATATGCGCGAGCTTAACGAAAATGGCAAGTATACTCTTGATGCAAATACAAAGGCAGAGATAGACAAAAACTTCTTCGGCTACAGCTGTGATGAAGAAAATACAGCAAAAACAATTCGCGAAACCTTTGAAAACAATGGTTATCTTTGCGATACTCATACTTCTGTTGGTCTGTACTGTGCAAGGCAGTACTTAGCAGAACACGGCAAAAATAAGATTATTCTTGCTTCTACAGCAAGTCCCTACAAGTTTGCAAACGATGTTTACACTGCTCTTACCGGAAAGAAAGCGACAGATGAGCTTTCGGCGCTTACCGAGCTTTCTGCATATTCGAACACCGAAATACCTACTCCGCTTTGCGATATTGACAAGCGCGAAATCAGATTTAATAAGACCGTTGATCCCTGCGATATGAGTAGCGACGTTCTTTCATTCGCTAACTGATATGTCAATTTATGCGATTGCCGACCTACACCTCTCAATAGGTGTAGGTGATATAAAATCTATGGATGTTTTCGGTAACCGTTGGCAAGGATATCTGCAAAAACTTGAAAAGAATTGGCGAACTATCATTGAAGAAAGCGACTCTGTAGTAATTCCTGGCGACATTTCGTGGGGACTTTCGCTTGACGAGGCACTTGATGACCTAAAGTTTATTGACAGCCTGCCGGGTACTAAATATCTCGGCAAGGGAAATCACGACTTCTGGTGGTGTACGCAAAAGAAATTATCCGAGTTTTTCGAGGCCAACAACATTACAACTATCAAGTTTTTGTACAACTGTGCATATGAGGTCGAGGACTATATTATCTGCGGAACACGCGGTTGGTTTTATGATGATTCTGTCTCCGGCATACCTCGCGGTACAGACTTTGACAAGCTTGTTAACCGTGAGGCTCAGAGGTTAAGGCTGAGTTTGAACGAAGCAAAACTGCTTGGCAAGGGCACAGGCAAACCGATACTTTGCTTTCTTCATTTCCCACCCGTCTGGAACGATACAGTTTGTGAACCTTTTGTTGATATTCTGTGCGAATACGGTATTAAAAAATGCTATTTTGGGCATATTCACGGCGCATACAATACACCGCCATACATTGAATACAGAGATATTACTTTTACAAATATTGCCGCGGATTACCTAAATTTTGTACCACGAATTATCTTTCCACCCTACATTGATTAGGGAAATTACCGAAAATTCCTTTTTTTAACCCTTTTCTTGCAAAAACACTTGACTTTATTATTTAATAGAAGTAAAATTAAGTTTGTGTAATCAATTGAAGATTTTTGGAGGACACTTAAATGAGTTTTAAGAAAGCCGAAAAACAGGAAACTAATGTATATGTGATCGAATTTCAGATCGAAAAAGCAGACTTTGATGCTGCGAATGACAGAGCGTTCAAAAAGAATGCAAAGAACATAAACATTGCCGGCTTTAGAAAAGGCAAGGCACCCCGTCACTTAATCGAAAAGATGTACGGCAAGGGCGTATTCTATGAAGAAGCAATCAACGATTGCCTCCCCGCTGTATTTGAAGATGCACTTAAAGCTTCTGGCCTTGATATCATCGGCCAGCCTGAGTTTGATATCGTTACCATTGATGAAAACGGCGTTGCTATGACCGCTAAGGTTACCGTAAAGCCTGAGGGTAAGATTGAAAACTACAAGGGCATCAAGGTTACCAAGGATGTTAAATCTGTAACCGCTGCTGACGTTAAAAAGGAAATCGAAACCGTTCGTGAGCGTAACAGCCGCGAAATTGAAGTTACCGACCGCGCTGCTAAGAAGAACGATATTGCAAATATCGACTTTGAAGGCTTTGTTGACGGCGTTGCATTTGACGGTGGCAAGGCTGAAGGTCATAGCCTTAAGCTCGGCTCCGGCGCATTTATCCCCGGCTTTGAGGATCAGATAATTGGCAAGAAGATCGGCGATGAGTTCGACGTAAATGTTGAATTCCCTGCTGATTACCACGCAGAAGAGCTTGCCGGCAAGCCTGCTGTATTTAAGGTTAAGCTTAATGCGCTCAAAGTTAACGAACTTCCCGCTCTTGATGACGAGTTTGCAAAGGATGTTTCCGAATTTGATACTCTCGATGAATATAAAGCAGATGTAAAGGCAAAACTTACCGAGAGAAACGAAAAGGAAGCTGACACCAAGGTTGACGAGCAGCTTACAGATGCCGTAATCGATCTGCTTGAAGCTGATATTCCCGAGGTTATGTATGTTACCGAAACCGAAAACTTTGTTCGCGATTACGATAACAGACTCCGTATGCAGGGACTTGATTTAAACACTTTCTTTAAGTACACCGGTCAGACTCTTGACGACCTTCGCAAGCAGATGCGCCCTCAGGCTGAAAAGCAGGTAAAGATGCGTCTTGCTCTTGAAACCATTGCAAAACTCGAAAAGCTCTCTGCTACCGATGAGGAAATCGATGAAGAGTATAAGAGAATTGCAGAAGCATATGGTGTTGCTCTTGAGCAGGTAACCGGCGCTATCGCAAAGGATGACATTGCTGCTGATATCGTTGTCAAGAAGGCATTTGACCTTGTTAAGGATAACGCATCTGTTGCAAAGAAGTCTGCAGCTAAGAAGACTGCAAGCGAAGATGCAGAGGTTGCAGAAGAAGCTCCTGCAAAAAAGCCCGCTACTAAAAAGACCGCAACTAAGAAAGCTGACGGTGAAACTGCCGAAAAGAAGCCTGCTGCTAAGAAGACCACTACTAAGAAGGCTACCGGCGAGACCGCTGCCAAGAAAACAACTGCTAAAAAAGCAGAAGACAAATAAAAACTCTACGGCGGGTACGTTTGTTACCCGCCATATTATTCTAATTCAAATTTGAAAGTGAGGTAACCAATATGGCACTTGTACCTGTAGTTATTGAACAAACAAACCGCGGTGAGCGTTCCTATGATATTTATTCCCGTCTTCTCAATGACAGAATAATTATGCTTACCGATGAAATCAACGACACTACCGCTTCTCTCGTTGTAGCACAGTTGCTTTATCTTGAGGCGCAAGATCCTGACAAGGATATTTCTCTTTACATCAACAGCCCCGGCGGCTCTGTTTCTGCCGGATTCGCTATTTATGACACGATGAACTTCATAAAGTGCGATGTTTCTACCATCTGTATGGGTATGGCAGCATCTATGGGTGCATTTCTTCTTTCTGCTGGTGCAAAAGGCAAGCGCCTTGCCCTTCCCAACAGTGAAATTATGATTCATCAGCCGCTCGGCGGTACAAGAGGTCAGGCGAGCGATATTAAAATTCACGCCGACCATATCCTTAAAACCAAGGCAAAGTTAAATGAAATTCTTGCTAAGAATACCGGCAAACCTCTTGAGGTAATTGAACGCGATACTGACCGTGACAATTTCCTTAGCGCAGAGGAAGCTTGCGCATATGGTCTTGTAGACAAAGTAATCAGTGAACGTCCTTAACTTGGAGTATATATGTCAACTAATAAAAACGACTCACTTCTTCACTGCTCTTTCTGCGGAAGAAGTGAACACGAAGTAGAAATCCTTATCCCTGCAGCCAAGCGCGGTGCCGCTATATGCAGTGACTGCATTTCTACCTGCGCCGGCTTTTTAAGCGAGCTTGAAGTTAAAGGCGCGAGCGAGTCTGCTACTGAAGATGCTTTACAGCTTAGTGAACTGCCGAAACCTACCGAAATAAAAGAACTGCTTGACCAATATGTTATCGGTCAGGATAATGCAAAGAGAGTGCTTTCCGTTGCAGTTTATAATCACTATAAACGTCTTATTTACCGTGAAAACAATGAAAAAGATGATGTAGAGATTCAAAAAAGTAATGTTCTCCTGCTCGGTCCGACCGGCGTTGGTAAAACATTTTTAGCACAGACTCTTGCCAAGGCGCTAAAGGTTCCCTTTGCTATTGCAGATGCTACTACGCTTACAGAGGCAGGATATGTTGGCGAGGATGTCGAAAACATCCTGCTAAGACTCATTCAAGCCGCTGATTTTGACGTTGAAAAAGCAGAAAAAGGTATCATCTATATTGATGAAATAGACAAAATTTCCCGCAAAGGCGAAAATCGCTCTATCACACGCGATGTTTCGGGTGAAGGTGTACAGCAGGCACTTCTCAAAATACTTGAGGGCACGGTTGCCAACGTTCCGCCTCAAGGCGGCCGCAAGCATCCAAATCAGGATTTCATACAAATCAATACCGAGAACATTCTGTTTATCTGCGGCGGCGCATTTGACGGACTTGATAAAATTATTGAAAAGCGCAAAGGTAACCAGACTATCGGCTTTGGCGGCGATATAAAGAAAAAGCAGGAAAAGGTGAAAAACGGTATTTACAGCGATGTAAATGCACACGATATCGTAAAATACGGACTTATTCCTGAGCTTGTGGGACGTTTGCCTGTTTTTGTAGCTCTTGAAAATCTTGATGAGAGTGCGCTTGTTAAAATTCTGAGCGAACCAAAGAATGCAATCGTTAAGCAATACACAAAACTCCTTGGACTTGACGGCGTTGAGCTTGAATTTGAAAAGGGTGCTTGTGAGGCTGTTGCAAAGCTCGCAATTGAAAGAAATATCGGCGCACGAGGTCTTCGCTCAATAATGGAAGAATTTATGCTTCCAATTATGTATGAACTTCCCTCTCTTACTGATGTTAAAAAAGTTATCATTACAGAGGCACTTGTTTTAGGAAAAGGTAAAGCAAAATATATGTAAAAAATATCCGCTTCATTATTTGAAGCGGATATTTTTTTACTCAACGATATAAGCGGCAAGCTCTTTTTTAAGCGCCTCAATATTATCGGTATGAGCAACAACCTTGATTTTTTCCATAAGGTCAAGGCTGAAGATACCCATAATAGATTTCGCATCTACAATATATCTTCCCGAAGAAAGGTCGATCTCGTATTCCTGTCTGGTAACGATTTCGACAAATTTGCGAATGTCCTCAATAGTTGAAAGTTTGATATAAAACATAGTTTTCTCCTCGTATAATAAAGTAGTAGTTATTATTGTGCCTCTGCAAGCACATATGCTACACTGTAAAAGGTGCTGTGGATTGGTATCTTTCTCCTACCGCATGACGGTTTCATAAAGGCTCCAACCACAGACCTTTGCAGTATT
>JAZSKM010000066.1:0-9537 GCA_045534835.1 Eubacteriales bacterium
GTCTTCCTAAGACCGCTTGGCCTCCGACTTAAGAGGACATCGACCATAATGCAGAATGCTTTAAAAAGCAGATGGAGCGATTTATCGAGTTTGGTCCCGATAAGGCGCAGATGGTAAACAATGCCGACTGGCTCCTCGAACTTAACTACGTAGACCTCCTTCGCGAGGTAGGCGCGTGCTTTTCTGTAAACAATATGCTTCGTGCCGAGTGCTATAAGCAGCGTATGGAAAAGGGACTTTCCTTCCTTGAATTCAACTATATGATTATGCAGAGCTACGACTTCTACCATCTCTTCAAAACATATGGATGTAATATGCAGTTTGGCGGAAACGATCAGTGGTCAAATATGCTTGGCGGTACCGAGCTTATCCGTAAAAAACTCGGTAAAGATGCACACTGTATGACTATTACGCTTCTCACCGACTCGCACGGCAATAAGATGGGTAAAACCGCAGGTAATGCAGTTTGGCTTGACCCTAACAAAACAAGCCCGTTCGACTTCTTCCAGTATTGGAGAAATGTTGACGATGCAGACGTTATCAAGTGTATGAAGATGCTTACCTTTATGCCTCTTGAAGAGATTGCGGATTATGAGAAACTTGAGGGAAGTGAGCTTAACCGTGCTAAGGAAAAGCTTGCATACGAGCTTACCGAGCTTGTACACGGTAAGGAAGAGGCAGAAAAGGCGCTTAATGCTGCAAAAGCTGTATTTGCAAGCGGTGGCATTTCTGCCAATATGCCTTCAACTGTTCTCGCCGATGACAACTTTACCGACGGCAAGATAACAATTATTGATATGCTTGTAATTTCCGGTCTTGCTCCTTCTAAGGGCGAGGCACGCAGACTTATACAGCAGGGCGGTGTTTTTGCAGCTGATGTAAAGGTTGAGGCGTTTGACAAAGCGTTTGAAAAGGATGCATTCACGGGCGACGGACTTGTAGTTAAAAAGGGTAAAAAGACTTTCCACCGTTTCACACTTTAATTTTGTAAAGGACTGTTTCTATGTCTCTTGAAAGATTTGAAACTTTATTAAACGAATATTCGCATAAAGCGGGTAAGGATAGATTTTTTATCCGCCGCGACTACGCTATGAAGCATATTACTTCATTCCGCATTGGCGGTAACGCTGATATGGTGGTGTATCCTGCGGATTCAAAGGCATTTGTATATGCACTTTCTACCGTGAGATCCTTAGATATCCCTTATATTGTAGTCGGAAACGGCAGCAACACACTTGCTTCGGATAAGGGCTTTCGCGGAGTTGTGTTTGTTACAACTGATATGCGTTATATTAAAATAAATGGCGAATATCTTACCGGCGGTTGCGGAGTTTTGCTTGGCAGCGTTGGTACGAATGCAAGCACTGCAGGTCTTAGCGGTGCTGAGTTTGCAAACGGTATTTCCGGTACTCGCGGCGGCGCCGTATATATGAACGCAGGCGCATATGGCGGTCAGATGTCAGATATCGTAGTTTCTACTGAATGTTACGATCTTGATAGTGGCGAAGTTTTTACTATTGATAATGCAGCACATAACTTCGGTTATCGCCATAGCGTATTTATGGAGAGAAACTGGATCGTCCTATCTTCAACGCTAAAACTCACATACGGTGAAACCGATGTTATCAAGGCTAAAATGAACGAGCTGCTTAAATGCCGCCGCGATAAGCAGCCGCTTGAATATCCGAGCGCAGGAAGCGTGTTTAAACGTCCCGAGGGATATTTTGCAGGTAAGCTTATCGAGGATGCAGGGCTTAAGGGAGAGCGAGTCGGCGGCGCAATGGTTTCTCCTAAGCATGCGGGCTTTATCGTAAATGTCGGAGACGCTACCGCCAGTGATGTGCTTTCTCTTGTTGAAATAATTAAACAAAATGTTAAAGAACTTTTTGGTGTAACGCTTGAATGTGAGATAAGATTTGTGGGTGAAAGGTGATGTCATTTTCACTTAAAACCAAAATTGAGACTTCGCTTTTTCCTATGAAGAAGCCTTGTTGCCGTCGGGCTTTTATACTTGGTGCTTTGCTCGGCGGCGCAGATCTTTACGGCGAAGAAATCTCGCTTTATCTTGAGGGTGATGAGCTATCCGAAGCCGCTTGTAAATTAATTAAAGAACAGTTTGGAAGAGATGTTGTACCGGTTAAAACGGGAGCAAGAGGAATCCGCTTGCTTTCCTTTTCTTCAAAGAGTGCTTCCGGATTTTTAGCTTCGATAGAAACAACTTTTTCAAAAGACAAGCTTGTTAAGTGCGAGGAGTGCCTTGTTGCTTTTTTGCGCGGTATATTTGTCGGCGGCGGCACTGTTAGCGATCCGTTAAGGAAGAACTACCATCTTGAGCTTAAGAGCCGCAGCAAGGAAAATCTGAGTTTTTTGCTTCCGGTTTTTGAGGAACTTGCGCAGCCGTTTTGTATTTCCACAAGGTTTGGACGGCAGTCATTCTATTTGAAAGACAGCGATGCTATTGAGAACTTTCTTTTCCTTATTGGAGCGAGCAAGCAGGCATTTAACTTTGTTAACGCTAAAATCAATCACGAGATCAAAAATGATATAAACAGACGAACAAATTGCGAAACAGGTAACATTGCCCGTTCTACTGCTTCTGCGGCGAAGCATCTTGGTGCTATACGGTTTCTGTTGGAACGCGGCCGCCTTTCGGAGCTTGGTCCCGAACTTGAGTACACCGCTCGGATGAGGCTTGAAAAACCAGAGATGTCACTTTCTCAGCTTGGTCAGCTTATGACACCGGCCGTCAGCAAACCGGGGCTTTATCACAGACTTGAAAAAATATGTTTATATGTCGAGGGCATAAAAAACAAAGAATAATACTAAAAAAGGGGATACGGCAATGGATTTTGTACATCTGCATTTGCATAGTGAATACAGTTTGCTTGACGGTGCTTGCCGTATCACCGATATTCCTAAAGCTGTAAAGGCGGCAGGGCAAAACGCAGTCGCAATTACTGATCACGGCGTTTTATACGGTGCCGTTGCATTTTATAAAGCCTGCAAGGCAGAAGGTGTAAAGCCTATAATCGGCTGTGAGGTATATGTTGCTCAGCGTACGCGTTTTGACAAAGACGGGCGGCGCGACATCTCTGGCAACCACTTGGTTTTGCTATGTAAAAATCAGACCGGCTATGAAAATCTTATAAAACTCGTTTCAAAGTCATTTACCGAGGGATTTTATCAAAAGCCGCGTGTCGATATTGAGCTTCTTAAGGCACATTCAGACGGTCTTATTGCCTTGTCTGCCTGCCTTGCGGGGTATATTCCGCGTGCCATTACGGGCGGAGACTATGCAGGCGCACGTGAGCACGCTCGTTTGCTAAGTAATATTTTCGGAGCAGGAAATTTTTATCTTGAACTTCAGGACCATAATCTTCCCGAGCAAAAGGAAGTTAATTTTGAGCTTATAAAAATGTCCGAGGAGATGGGTATTCCGCTTGTTGCTACTAATGATGTTCATTATCTGAGAAGGCTTGATGCATCAAATCAAGCGGTGATGATGTGTATACAAACGGGTAACACACTTGCCGATGGAAAGCCTATTGGTTTTGAAACTGAAGAGTTTTATTTAAAAAACTCTGCCGAAATGTCTTCGCTTTTTTCTAATATTCCGAGCGCGTTAGAAAACACTGTTAAAGTTGCAGATATGTGCGATTTTGACTTTTCCTTTGGCAATTTGTATCTACCAAAAATTGTTTCGGAAAATGAAAAAAGCCCAAAGGAACTCCTCAGGGATTTTACCTTTTCTGGTCTTGAAGAAAAATGCGCTAAAGGCTATATTACATTTGGTACCCACAGTAAAGAGGAGTATATTTCCCGTGCGGAATACGAACTTTCAGTGATAGATCAGATGGGATTTACCGACTACATTCTTATTGTGCGTGACTACGTGAATTACGCAAAAAGTCACGGTATAGCTGTCGGTCCTGGAAGAGGCTCAGGAGCTGGAAGTCTTGTAAACTATCTTATCGGAATTACCGATGTTGACTCGATAAAGTTTGACCTGCTTTTTGAACGCTTTTTAAACCCCGAGCGCGTAAGTATGCCTGATATTGACGTTGACTTTTGTTATGAACGGCGCGATGAGGTAATAAATTATGTTTCCGAGCATTACGGCGCAGACCACGTTGCCCAGATAGTTACCTTTGGTACTATGGCTGCAAGAGCGGCAATACGTGATGTTGGTAGGGCGCTCGGTATGAGTTATTCCGAGGTTGATAAGGTAGCAAACCTTGTTCCAAGAGAACTCGGTGTAACACTGAGCGATGCACTAAAGCGCAAGGAACTGAAAAACTTATACGAAACTGACTCTAATGTAGCGAGGCTTGTGGATACTGCACGCGCGCTTGAAGGAATGCCGCGCCACGCATCTACTCACGCAGCCGGTGTTGTCATTACGGATAAGGAAGTATCATCATATGTACCGCTTGCCGTAAACGGTGATACCATTGTAACTCAGTTTGATATGGACACCTCAGCCGAACTCGGTCTTGTAAAATTTGACTTTCTTGGTCTCAGGTACCTTACGATTATCGATGATGCAGAGCAGCTTATAAGAAATTCTAAGCCTGATTTTGATATTAAAAAAATTCCATTTAATGACAAAAAAACTTATAAGCTGATTTCAAACGGTCGCACAGGCGGCGTTTTTCAGCTTGAGTCAAAGGGAATGAAGCAGGTTCTTACTCAGCTTTGCCCCGACTCTATTGACGATGTTATTGCCGCTATCGCCTTATATCGTCCCGGACCTATGGATTCTATACCGACCTATATAGAGTGCAGACACGGCAGGAAAAAGGTTGAGTTTAAGCATCCCGCGCTTGAGCGCATCCTTTCAAAAACGTACGGATGCATCGTTTACCAAGAGCAGGTAATGCAGATTTTCAGGGAGATTGCAGGCTACAGCTTCGGCAAGGCGGACATTGTTCGCAGGGCTATGTCAAAGAAAAAAGCTTCCGTTATGGAAGCAGAGCGCGAGTTGTTCATTTGCGGTGCAAAAGATCACGGTATGAATGAAGAGGATGCAAGCGCTTTGTTTGATGATATGGCAAGTTTTGCAAGCTATGCCTTCAACAAGAGTCACGCAGCATCTTACGCGGTTCTTTGCTACCAGACTGCTTATTTAAAGGCACATTATATGGCAGAGTATATGGCAGCACTCTTAACGAGCGTTCTCGGCGACTTTGCAAAGACAGCCGAATATATAGGTGAATGCTCTAAGGCTGGAATTAAAGTTCTTCCGCCCGACATTAACGAAAGTATTGCCACATTCGGCGCGGCTGATAAAAAAATACGCTTTGGTCTCCTGGCACTAAAAGGTGTTGGGCGCTTGTTTGTTGACCAAATAGTGAGCGAGAGAGCGGAAAACGGTAAATTTACCGATTTTGAAGACTTTATTACCCGTATGGGCGGCTACGATCTTAACAAAAGGCAGGTTGAATCGCTTATAAAGAGCGGCGCATTTGACGGGCTTTCGGTATACCGCAGTCAGTTACTTGCTTCATATGAAAAGATTATTGAAAGCGCACAGAGTAAATCAAGGCTTGAGCTTGACGGACAGATGGATATATTCTCGATGATGTCCGAATCCACAGCGGCTCCTGTTAAATTCTCTTACCCCGATATACCCGAATTTACACTCAGAGAAAAGCTGATGCTTGAAAAAGAATGTTCGGGAATGTATTTTTCAGGACACGTGCTTAACGAATATGACAAGCATATTTCTTCTTTGAGGGTCGATTATATTGCGGATATTATTTCTGCGGCTGAGGATGAAGACTTTTCAAGCTACAAGGATAAACAAAGTGTAACGGTTGCGGGTATAGTAACGAAAAAGATTGTTAAAACAACAAGAAACGGTGACAATATGGCCTTTGTTACCGTAGAGGACAAGTCCGCGGAGATTGAAATAGTGGTTTTCGCAAAACAGTTTGAACGCTTTGCGGCTCTGCTTATAAATGAAACTCCCGTCATAATTAGCGGTACAGTTTCGATAAAAGATGATGAAAAGGCGAAGATTCTGCTTAACAATTGTAGTCTTTTGATTGCTGATAGCGACTTTTTGGAGCAGGCACCCAAAAAGTTATATCTCCGCGTTCCGAGCATTTCTTCATCCATTACCGAAGATGTGCTTGCGCTTATCGAAAAACAAAACAGCGGCTCTGAGATTTTTCTATATGATTTAGAAACAGGGAAGTATGTCAAAGCTGTAGGCAGATATGCATTTGTCACTGAAGTTCTTTTACAAAGACTAAGGGCGCTTCTCGGCGATGACAATGTTGTCTTTAAGTGATCAGCTTGTAAAATCGTCAATTATATTTGACAGCTCGGTAAACGAGAATATTTCGATCCCGTTTTTTAGCAAAATTTGATCCGACTGTGGCAGAGAAGCGGCGAATACATTTATTATATCTACTAATATTTGGCTTTTTGCATCGTATATTCCTATTTTTCCGCCACACTCATATAGGCAATACAATGCATCCTGACTGATTATCGGTTTGTCTACGGCGAATACTGCCTGAGATATCTCTTCTTTTTCGGTTTTTCGCAGTATTTTTATTGTGCTAACCAAGGTAATAATCTGGATAAGCACTATAAATACTGCAATAAGCAGTGGAACAACTTTTAACAATGTAGCTTTGTCTGTAAATTTTATTCTCATTAGGATATTTCCTTATACTTCTTTTTGAATATTATTTGCAGACAGTGGTGAACTATACCATATGAGGTTATGATAATTTTTGGCGAGGTTAATTGTGAAAAACAAAGCTAACGGTATTAAGGAATTAAAGATTGGCAGCTTTAAGCGTGAAAAAAGCACCCCAAAAGGTGCCATTACAACTGTTGGAAAGTTCTTTGCCTATCTATTCAGCGCGGTAATGACATTTTTGCTTGTATGCTTTATCACAGGTATAATTGTCGGCTGCGTATTTGCGATCTACGTCAGCAATTATATTGATCCGACAATTGACGAGTCGCTTCTTATCACAAGCGCTGGAGAGCAGACGACAAAGCTGTATTATTATGAATTTACAGACCGTGCCAACCGTGTCGGCGAGGCTGTTGAAATGAAGGATGCGCGAATTTACGGTGCCGAGAACAGTCTGTGGGCATCTTCGAGCGAGATACCGGATATGCTGAAAGAAGCATTTGTTTCTATAGAGGACTATACCTTCTGGACACACGACGGTGTAAACTGGAAGAGAACAATAGGTGCCGCGCTCAACTTTTTCATCGGTTTTGATAAATCCGAATACGGCGGATCTACCATAACGCAGCAGCTTATCAAAAACGTTACCGGTGATAATGAGGCGACAATACAGCGTAAGGTTCAGGAAATTTTATGCGCGCTCAATCTTGAAAAAACATTGAGCAAGGATGAAATACTCGAACTTTATCTTAATATTGTTCCGCTTTCGCAGAGCTGTATAGGCGTACGTGCCGCTGCGGAAACATATTTTGGCAAGGAGCTTGACGAGCTTACTCTTGCCGAGTGCGCTTCACTTGCGGCAATTACAAAATACCCGACAAAATATGACCCTGTTCAGAACCCTGAAAACAACATTGAACGTCGTGATGACATCATCTACGAAATGCACAAGCAGGGTAAAATTTCAGACGAGGAGCGCGATGCCGCATATGCCGAGGAGCTTGTTTTAGCAACAAAAAAGAGCAGTGCTGTTGAAGACATTGACAGAGATGATGTGAACTCATGGTATGTTGATACAGTTATTGTTGATGTGCGCGATGACCTTATGGAAAAGTACGGCATTTCTAAAGAAATTGCAAGTAAGCTTATAACCTCGGGAGGACTGAGCATATATACGTTAATGGATCCTAAGGTTCAAGCTGCTATTGAAGAGGTATATGCCGATGAAAGCAGTTTCCCTGCAAATACGGGAGGCATACCTGCTGAATCTGCAATGGCGGTCATTGATCCGTATACTGGTGACCTTCTCGGAGTGCAAGGAGCAAGAGGTGAAAAGCGCGGAAATCTTCTTCTTAACTATGCTACGCAGACTCAGAGAGCACCCGGTTCTTCTTTGAAGCCGCTGTCTGTATACGCCCCTGCGCTCGAAGCAGGAGTTATAACATATGGAACTGTTTATGACGACACACCTCTGTGGTTTAACGAGGAAAATACAGTTCCGTATCCTAAGAATACACCTGACGAGTACAGAGGTCTTACCACTATCAACAGTGCAGTTGAACGCTCGGTAAATACGGTTGCAATGAAGGTTCTCGAGGATATAACAATTGACACCTCATATGACTACGTTAAAAACCGACTTGGTTTTGACTACCTTATTGACTACGCGGAGGATGCAAACGGCAACGGATATACCGATAAAGGTCTTGCTGCTCTCTCACTCGGTCAGCTTAACTACGGTGTAACTGTACGTGACATTGCTGCTGCATATACCGTTTTTCCAACGGGCGGTGTATATCACGAAAGTCATTCGTATCTGTATGTTTATGACAGTCAGGGAAATCTCCTGCTTTCAAACGATGATTCGGGAGAAATTGTTTTCAGTCAGCAAACATCGTATATTATGACTAAGATGCTGCAAAATGTTGTTAACAACGGTACGGGACGTAGCGTTTCGCTCCGTAACAGTATGGATGTGGCTGGTAAGACGGGTACCGCGGGTAATGACTACGACCGCTGGTTTGTAGGCTACACGCCGTACTATGTCGGCGCAGTCTGGTATGGATACTCTTATCCTAAGTCGCTCAGTAATCTTGCGGCAAATCCGTCTAACAAGATTTTTGACCTTGTTATGACAAAGCTCCACGAGGATTATATTAAAGAAGCCGAGGCTGGCGGAACACCCCTTCGCACCTTTGATGACAACCGTCCTTCGGACATTATACAAGCGACATACTGTATGGATTCCGGAAAGCTGATGACTGCTGCGTGTGCACTTGATCCCCGAGGAAGCCGTGCCGACACAGGCTATTTCACGGCTTCGAGTGCTCCTAAAACCTATTGTGACAGGCATATTGTTGTAAACTATGATTCTACTACCAATGCATACGCTCACGAGTATACTGCTCCGCAAAATATTATTCAGGTTGCGCTTATAAAAGAGAATACACGCGCATTCCCGATGCAGATTTTTGTTACAGATGCGCAGTATGTTTACAGAGAGCTTCCTATAAATGTCCGTCCTTGCGGTTGGTGGGGCGAGCCGTATTTTATCAATTCGATTCCTGAGGGTGTTTATGTCGGCACTACTAATTTGAAAGGCGCAAGGCAGTTCAACTCGTTCAGCTATGAGAACTATGACTTTTCTCGTTTTGAAACCGCCGTTCCCGAAGTTACCGAGGAAACTGACAGTGTTGAAGAAACTGTCTCACCACCCGAAGAAACAATACCGCCATCAGGTGAAGAGAATACACAATATGAAGATTAAATTTTAATTTATATAAAGACTAACTATTAAAAGTCAATAGCAAAAATCAAACATAGTTGTAAATTGGTAAAAGAGCAAAAAGGCATGACGAAAAAGACGTCAGAGACGTCGAAAT
>JAZSKM010000010.1:0-3030 GCA_045534835.1 Eubacteriales bacterium
CGTTTTCTTCTACACTTTTCTCCACAGACGTTTCATCTTTGTGTCTTTCTTGCGAGTGGTGTCTGTGATGGTGGTGACTTCTTCTATTAACTTTTTGAGCAGTATAAACGTAAGCGAAGCCAAGAGCACCCAGCGTGTTTCCGAACACGCTGAAAACTAAACGCAAAAGGTTATTGTTGAATCTCAAATTTCCCGCAATGAAAAATAAATCGGTAATGAAGTGGTTAAGTCCGCAAAACGTAACGGTTGCCATTGCCAAGAAGGCAATGAAAATGCCGGAAAAATTGCCGTTTGCTCGGAGAAATCCGTGCGCTGCAATAAACATAAGTACACCGCAGAAAAAAGCCTTGATAAAAATATGGATTGGCTCAATAGCGGTATAGGCCTTTGCCCATGCCGCGAACTGTTCAGGGTATACCAAATGCAAAAGAACACCGATGAGAATCGGTCCTGCGAGATTTCCGACAAGTATAATGGGAAGCTCCTCAAGCCGTTTTTCAAAAAATCTTTGGTCGGCCACAAGATAGCCCACCTTGCTTGTAAAGAACGCAAGGTTAAACGTAAGTATAATGAGAAGACCCACGGTTGAAATAGCAGCAACCGCAAAGGCATTAGTGCCGTCGGTCTGAAGCTGTACAATACCGGTAAAAGAAAAAACAACTCCTGCAAGGAATGCAGAAATCAAAGCAGAAATATACTTCATACAGTCTATGTTCACTTTCTAATCAATGTCATCCTCTGTATAATAACATAATATCGAGCACGATTTCAACAGAAAATTAAAATATTTTTCAGAAACGTTTATTTTAAATAGAGTTGACACTGCTTTAATAAATTGGGGGTACACTCGGGCGTATTTTCAAGCGGGAATGTAAGGCCTGACTTCTTATACTTTTCAAGACACATTTTGTGAAACGGCAAAAGCTCGATTTTTGAAAGGTTAGCCAGCCGCCTGCCTATTTTTGCTATTTCCCGTATACATTCTTCGCTGTCGGTAAATTGAGGGACAACGACGTGCCGTAAAATGATGTTTACCCCTGACGTATCGCACATATCGAGAAATGCGAGGGTGTCGGCTAAAGAAACGGAGAAGTGTTTAAGACATCCCTCTTCAAACGGATATTTAATATCGCAAAGAACCGTATCCGTGTGACATAAAACCTCTTTCACAGCATCAGTCGGTTTGACCGCCGCTGTGTCAAGGGCGGTATTTATTCCTTCTTTATGCAGTTTTTCAAATAGCTCTGCAACGAAGTGCGGTTGCATCAGCGGTTCACCGCCCGAAACGGTGACACCGCCATCACTTCCAAAGTAAGTGCGGTATCTGAGAACCTTTTCCACAATTTCGTCGGCGGTGTATTCATTACCGCCGACGAAACTTTTTGTATCAGGGTTATGACAGTACGGGCAACTATACGGGCAGCCCTGCATAAATATGACATATCTCAGCCCCGGACCGTCAACTGCGCCAAGACTCTGGAATGAGTGAATCCTTCCTTTTATCATAATTACATACAACCGTGGAAGGTACGCGCAATAACTTCACTTTGCTGTTCCTCGGAGAGTTTGTGGAAGTTTACTGCGTAGCCTGACACGCGGATAGTGAGATTGGGATACTTTTCGGGATGCGCCTTTGCATCTATGAGCATTTCACGGTTGAATACGTTTACATTGATGTGCTGAGCATTCTGCGCAAAGTAGCCGTCAATGATGCCGACAAGGTTTTTGTACCTTGTTTCGTCATCTGCTCCGAGTGCGCTCGGCACTATGCAGAAGGTGTTTGAAATACCGTCTTTGCAAACTGCATATGAGAGCTTTGCAACGGAGTTTAGCGAGGCAAGAGCGCCGCTTTCATCTCTTCCGTGCATCGGGTTTGCACCGGGGGCAAAGGGCTCGCCTGCGCGTCTGCCGTCGGGGGTATTGCCCGTTTTCTTGCCGTAAACAACGTTGGATGTAATAGTGAGAATTGACAGTGTATGCTCTGCGTTTCTGTACGCGGGGATCGCCTTTAGCTCGTTAAAGAACAGTTCAATCTGCTCTTTCGCGATAGAGTCTACTCGGTCATCGTCATTGCCGTATTTGGGGAAATCTCCCTCGGTAACAAAGTCGGTGATAAGTCCGGTATCATCGCGGATGACCTTGACCTTTGCATACTTTATAGCAGAAAGTGAGTCGGCAAGAACCGAAAGACCTGCTACCCCGAATGCCATATAGCGGTGAACGCGGCTGTCGTGCAGAGCCATCTGTAGCTTTTCATATGCGTATTTGTCGTGCATATAATGAATGATGTTCATCGTGTTGACGTACAGGTGAGAAAGCCACGCAATATAGGTATCAAAACGCTCCATGACAGTCTCAAAGCTCAGAGTGTCGCCGTCAATAACCGGCATCTGAGGTCCTATATGCATATTGCTTGTGGTATCGTATCCGCCGTTGAGTGCTATAAGAAGTAGCTTTGCAAGGTTGCAGCGAGCACCGAAGAACTGCATCTGCTTACCTACCTTCATTGCGGAAACACAGCAGGCAATAGCATAATCGTCGCCGTATATAGGACGCATGATATCGTCGTTTTCGTACTGTATAGAGTCTGTGTCGGCAGATACCTTTGCACAGAATTTCTTGAAAGATTCGGGAAGTTCCTTTGACCAAAGAACCGTAAGGTTAGGCTCGGGAGATGAGCCGAGCGTGTAGAGGGTATTAAGCATACGGTAGCTGCTCTTTGTAACAAGAGTTCTTCCGTCCTCGCCCATGCCGCCAACGGCTTCGGTTATCCACATCGGGTCACCGCCGAAAAGCTCGTTGTATTCGGGAGTTCTCAGGTGTCTTGCGATACGGAGCTTTATAACGAAATCATCCATAAGCTCCTGCGCTTCCTCTTCTGTGAGAATGCCGTTTTCTATATCACGTTCTATGTAAATGTCAAAGAAGGTACTTACTCTGCCAAGAGACATAGCCGCACCGTTTTGCTCCTTGATAGCTCCAAGATAAGCAAAGTAGGTCCACTGAATTGCTTCACGGGCGTTTTCTGCA
>JAZSKM010000090.1:0-13108 GCA_045534835.1 Eubacteriales bacterium
TATTCTTTAATACGCATCTCACTCTTGCAGGCTCTGATATAACCGAACATTAATGCACCCCCTTAACTATATTTTAGATAACAAGCGGTTTTAATGGTTAATAAGTTGTAAATTATAGCACATTCTTAAGAAATTCACCCGTATAGGAAGCTTCGCAAGCAGATATCTCCTCGGGAGTGCCCGTACAGACTACCGTACCGCCTCTGTCTCCGCCCTCGGGACCAAGGTCGATAATATGGTCAGCAACCTTAATCATATCAAGGTTATGCTCGATAACGACCATTGTATTGCCGCCGTCACACAGACGGTTAAGCACTGTAATAAGCCTTGAAACGTCGTCAGAGTGAAGTCCCGTTGTAGGCTCGTCAAGTATATAGACAGTTCTGCCGGTAGAGCGTTTTGCAAGCTCGGTTGCAAGCTTAACTCGCTGTGCCTCGCCGCCCGAAAGGGTTGTCGAGGACTGACCTATCTTCACATATCCAAGACCTACATCGTAAAGCGTTTGCATTTTGCGCTGGATTGCAGGAATGCCGCTGAAGAATTCTATTCCCTCTTCAACCGTCATTTCAAGCACTTCATAGATGTTCTTGTCCTTGTACTTGACCTCAAGCGTTTCCCGATTGTAGCGTTTTCCGCCGCAGACGTCGCACTTTACGTAAACATCGGGCAAAAAGTGCATTTCGATGCACTTTACGCCGTCACCCTCACAGGCTTCGCAGCGACCGCCCTTGACGTTGAACGAAAATCTGCCCGACTTGTATCCACGCGCTTTCGCTTCGCGCGTTTTGGCGAAGAGCTCGCGTATGTCCGCAAAAACACCCGTATATGTTGCGGGATTGGAGCGCGGTGTACGTCCTATCGGGCTCTGGTCAATGCAGATTACCTTGTCAAGGAATTTTACACCCTCTACCAAGTCGTGCTCGCCGGGGAATGTGTTTGCACGGTTGAGAGTCGCCGCAAGGCTCTGATAGAGAATTGAGTTTACAAGCGAGGATTTTCCGCTGCCGGAAACACCGGTTACGGCAATGAATTTGCCAAGCGGGAAGCTAACGTCAATATTTTTAAGGTTATGCTCACGCGCGCCTTTTACCGTAAGCACTTTGCCGTTACCCTCGCGGCGCGTTTTCGGTACGGGAATAGACTTTCTTCCCGAAAGATATGCGCCTGTTATAGACTCCTTGCTCTTTGCAACCTTGTCAGGCGTGCCTGCCGCACATACATATCCGCCGTGGATACCTGCACCGGGGCCTATGTCAACGACATAGTCTGCGGCGCGCATAGTGTCCTCGTCGTGCTCAACGACAACTACCGTGTTGCCGAGGTCGCGAAGCGAGCGCAGAGTGTTTATAAGCTTGTCATTGTCGCGCTGATGCAGTCCTATGCTCGGTTCGTCAAGTATATACAGCACTCCGACAAGAGACGAGCCTATCTGCGTTGCAAGGCGTATTCTCTGTGCCTCGCCGCCCGAAAGTGTGCCTGCCTTGCGCGCAAGGTTGAGATATTCAAGTCCCACACTGCAAAGGAAGGACAGGCGCGCCCTTATTTCCTTGAGTATTTCTTTTGAAATCTGCTCTTTTTCGGGGTCGAGGACGAGACTGTTTACAAATTCGAGCATTTTGTCAATCGGTAAAAGGCAGATTTCATATATATTCTTGCCGCCCACAGTGACAGAAAGCATCATTTTGTTAAGTCTGCCACCGCTACATTCGGGACATACCTGTTCTTCAAGCAGTGTTTCATAGTATTCGAGTCCGTATGACTCGCGGCGGCGGTCTATCATAGGTATTATACCCTCAAAATTCACCGTCTGGTGATGAGCAGTGCCGCCAAAATAGCGCGTCACGGTATATTTTTCCTTTCCTGTGCCGTAGAGCAGGGCATTTATTGCGGTACGTGAAAAATCTTTCAGGGGCATATCGAGCGTAAATCCAAACTTCTTGCCGACCGCCTCGATAAGAGGGCCGTTCCAGCTTTCCTCATCCATTGATTTAAAGCCGTTGCAGGCGATACCGCCCTCGCGAAGCGAAAGCGACTTGTCAGGCATCAGCTTTTTCTCCGAAACGCGCGTAAGCGCGCCAAGACCTGAGCAACGCGGACACGCGCCGTTTGGCGCATTGAAGGAGAACATACGCGGCTCAAGCTCGCCAAAGCTTATACCGTGCTCCTCGCAGGCGTATTTGAGTGAGAAGTCAAATTCCTCCTCGTCTCCCTCGCGCGGCATAGTTACGACCTTTACAATACCGTCTGTAAGTCCGACAGCCGTTTCTACAGAGTCGCCGATACGCGTGCGCGAGTCGGGACGGTTGATGATACGGTCTATAACTATGTCTATCGAATGTTTGATGTTTTTGTCGAGCGTGATTTCTTCGCTGAGGTCGTACAGACTGCCGTCAACCCGCACGCGCGAGTATCCGCTGCGGCGCGCATCCGAAAACACCTTTTCGTGCATACCCTTGGCGGCGCGGACAACGGGGGCAAGTATCATCATTCGCTCGCCCTCGGGCAGCTTTTGAATAGAGTCTATTATCGAGTCTACCGTCTGCTGTTTTATCTCCTTTCCGCACTCGGGACAGTGGGGAATACCGCATCTTGAATAAAGAAGGCGGAGATAGTCGTATATCTCGGTGACGGTACCTACTGTCGAGCGTGGGTTCTTGGAGGTGGTTTTCTGGTCGATTGAAATTGTCGGAGAGAGTCCCTCAATGCTGTCAACCTCAGGCTTGTCCATCTGTCCGAGAAACATTCTCGCATAGGAGGAAAGCGACTCGACAAAGCGGCGGTGTCCCTCCGCGTAAAGCGTATCAAACGCAAGAGATGACTTGCCGCAGCCCGAAAGTCCCGTCAGCACCGTCAGCTTGTCGCGCGGTATCTCAAGGTCAATGTTTTTTAGGTTGTTTGCCCTTGCACCTTTTATGATTATATTCTTAGCCATAGTATTTACGTGGAGAAAACCTTTTTATAAAAAGGTTTTCCCACACCCTTTCCAAAAATTTTGAAAAGCAGATTTTCAAGTGATTATTTTTAAGTGGTTGTTTTCAGTTCTTTTATCTTATCGCGCAGGAATGCTGCTTTCTCAAATTCAAGCTTCTGCGCGGCTACGCGCATTTCCTTTGTGAGCTGCTCGACAAGATTTTCGCGCTCTGCCTTTGTGAGCTTCTTTTTCTCCTTTGCGGCTTCCTTTTTGCTCTTTGCGCCAAGGCTTATTACATCGTGTACCGCCTTGACAATCGTTTTCGGCTCAATACCGTTTGCCTTGTTATACGCATCCTGTATTCCGCGGCGGCGCTCTGTTTCGTCAATCGCGCCTTTCATTGAGCGTGTCACACTGTCGGCATACATTATAACCTTGCCGTTTGCATTACGCGCGGCACGTCCAACCGTCTGTACAAGCGAGGTTTCGCTTCTGAGAAAGCCCTCTTTGTCGGCATCGAGTATAGCGACAAGCGAAACCTCGGGGATGTCAAGACCTTCTCTTAGCAGGTTTATGCCGATAAGCACATCGAAAACACCAAGCCTTATGTCGCGTACTATCTCCATACGCTCAATAGTTTCAACACTGTGGTGAATGTATTTTACCTTTATTCCGTTTGAGTCAAGGTATTCTGTGAGGTCCTCTGCCATCTTCTTTGTGAGCGTGGTGACAAGCACGCGCTCACCGCGTGCGCTTCGTGTGCGTATCTCGCCCATAAGGTCGTCAACCTGCCCCTCAATGGGTCTGACCTCAACTACGGGGTCAAGCAGTCCCGTGGGGCGGATAATTTGTTCTACTATCTGTCCGCTGCGGCCCTTTTCGTACTCGCCGGGGGTTGCGCTGACATATATAACCTGATTAAGCTTGCTCTCAAACTCATCGAAAAAGAGAGGGCGGTTATCGTATGCCGATGGCAGGCGGAAGCCGTATTCAACAAGATTGGTTTTTCTCGCCTTATCTCCGCCGCTCATTCCGCGTACCTGCGGAAGAGTAACGTGTGACTCGTCTATAAACATAAGAAAGTCCTTTGGAAAATAGTCGAGCAGTGTATAGGGTGTTGAGCCTTGTGGGCGGCGTGAAAGCACACGGGAGTAGTTTTCAACGCCCGAGCAAAAGCCGACTTCGCGCAGCATTTCAAGGTCATAGCGCGTGCGCTGTTCTATTCTCTGTGCCTCGATAAGCTTGTTTTGCGAAACGTAAAAGTCTATGCGCTCCTCAAGCTCTTCTTCGATTTCTTTCAGTGCCGCTTCTCGCTTATCGTCTGTCACCGCGTA
This sequence comes from Eubacteriales bacterium, assembly GCA_045534835.1. Classification (GTDB taxonomy): domain Bacteria; phylum Bacillota; class Clostridia; order Oscillospirales; family CAG-272; genus UMGS902. The sequence goes on from JAZSKM010000090.1 coordinate 4,246, forward strand.
GTGAGTTGCGGGGAAAATCACAGTAAACTCAAGCGGTCGTAATAGCTCACCCGTGACGGCATTGACCTCGCTTATGCGGTCTATCTCATCGCCGAAAAATTCTATACGCACCGTCTTTTCATTCTCGGAGGCAGGAAAAACCTCGACAGTATCGCCGCGAACGCGGAACTTGCCGCGCACAAAGCCGACGTCGTTACGCTCGTAGCCTATCATTACAAGGCGGCGGAGAAGCTCCTCACGCTCAAGGCTCATACCCTCGCGCACGATTATCTGAAGCTCCTGATACTCGGACGGGTCGCCAAGGCTGTATATGCAGGAAACGCTGGCAACGATGATAACGTCGCGCCGCTCGAACAGCGCGCTTGTCGCGCTGTGGCGCAGCTTGTCTATCTCATCGTTTATCATCGCGTCCTTTTCGATATATATATCCTTACCTGGGATGTACGCCTCCGGCTGATAGTAGTCGTAGTAGGAAACGAAGTATTCTACCGCGTTGTTCGGAAAAAACTCGCGGAACTCCGAGCAAAGCTGAGCCGCAAGCGTTTTGTTATGTGCAAGCACAAGCGTTGGGCGGTTCACATTTGCTATAATATTCGCCATAGTAAAGGTCTTGCCTGAGCCCGTAACGCCGAGAAGCGTTTGCTCGCTAAGCCCTGTATCAACACCTGCCGAGAGCTTTTCTATCGCCTCTGGCTGGTCGCCGGTAGCCTTGAATTTTGATACAAGTTGAAAGCGGTCCATCATTTCCTCCTTTAGAAGTTTATATGTAAATCTCTTAAAAATTCCGACACTTCGGGATTATATTATTATATCACAAGTATATAAAAATTACAAGAAAAAACACTGCAAAGAATTTGCAGTGTTTTAAGGTTATATTTTCATATCGCCTTTTCTTACCCAGCCTAACTTGCGGAAGACAAGGTCAAAGGCAAGGGTAAGCACGGCGGGGAATACAAAGTGCATAAGCAGTACAAGCGCGGCCGAGCTTACCGATGCGCCCATTGCTTCAAATGCGCCGAACTGCCCTACAAAGCCTGATGTACCCATACCCGCGCCTGTTGCGGTGTTCTGCATACCGAGCACTGCAGTTGAAATGGGGCCGAGAATGGCGGAGGCGAGTGTGGGAGCTATCCATATTGCTGGCCTTTTCAGGATGTTGGGGAACTGCAGCATAGATGTGCCTACGCCTTGGGATACCATACCGCTAAAGCCGTTGTCGCGAAGAGATGCCACGGCGAAGCCCACCATCTGACAGCAACAGCCAACGCACGCGGCGCCTGCCGCAATGCCGTTTATGCCTATCGAAATACATATCGCCGCCGATGAAATGGGGGCGGTGAGCGCCATACCCACAACAACCGCAATAATGATGCCCATCGGGATAGGAGCCATTTCTGTCGCTTCATTTATGAATGAGCCGAGCCAGTTCATAAACTGGTTTATGTGCGGACCTACGAACACGCCGACAAGACCGCCAGAGATTATAGTAACTGTGGGGGTGAGTATAATGTCAAGCTTGGTCTTACCCGCGACAAGACTTCCAACCTCGTTTCCGACAACTGCCGCAATGTACGCGCCAATAGGCCCGCCGAGTGCATAGCCTATCGCGCCCGTGACCGTACCCGTGAACAAAAGAAGCCCTTTTGCCCCGAGCGAAAAAGCAATAGCCACGCCTATTGCCGCGCCGACAACGGGAGAGGCTGCGCCTATCTGCGCTGTAAATTTAGCGAGAAAGCCAAGGTATGATATTTTTGCAAGCTGACCCAAAATAGTGCCGATTATGAGCGAGGCGAAAAGCCCTTGCGCCATAGCGCCCATTGCACGTATAAAGTAGCGGTCAAAAAATGATTTCAATGTCCTGCGCCTCCGATATTTATTTTTGAAAAGATTATAACACAGATTTTTTTTACATACAATAGTGAATTTTAACTGAAAATTGACACAAAGGCTTCATTTTGTGATATTATATAGCCAAGGTCAAATAAAGGAGAAACAAATTGACTACCGAAGAAAAAGTTACTGTCGATACCGCGGCCGCAAAAAAGGTGTTTTCGCGTATCGGCTTTGCTCTTATTGCATTTTTTGCCGCTTCGTATGCTGTGGCTATTTTACTTGAACTGTTTTGTCTTTGGATACTTCCAAAGGACTCGTATACCTCGTCATTGTCAATAATTATTTCGTCTGTAGCTATGTACGGTGTCGGAGTACCCGTGTTTTACTTCGCTGTACGCAAAATCAAGGTATATGAGGCTCCGCGCGGCAATGCCCGCTTTTCTACTATGGCGGTGCTGTTTGCAATAGCGACCTGTTTTATGTACACAGGCTCGATTATAGGAAACAGTGTATACGAGTTTGTGGGTGAAAAGCTTGGAATTTATCTGAATGAAAGCACGCTTGAGCTTGTTGCTATGATTCCTTGGCACACCGCGCTTGTATTTACCGTGCTGATCGCGCCTCTCTTTGAGGAGCTTGTCTTTCGCAAGCTTATAATAGACCGTGTTTCGGTTTACGGCGAAAAGCTTGCAATACTGTTTTCGGCTATTCTGTTCGCCTTTTTCCATTCGAGCATACAGCAGTTTTTCTATGCGCTTTTCGCGGGGCTTGTGTTCGGGTATCTCTATATGCGTACAAGGCGACTTATTTACCCATATATTCTGCATGCGCTCGTCAACTTTTTCGGCTCGGTTGTGCCGCTGATTCTGATGCAGTATGCAGGATATGAGGAGCTGCTTGCGTCAGAGACACCTGAGGCTATGATGGAAAAGGCAGCCGAAAATCCTATTGGCTACGCAGCAATAATGCTGTATAGCCTTGTGATACTTGCGCTCGTGTTTAGCGGCTTTGCGCTTATGTTTGTTTATGTGAAAAAGTTGAAATTTGAAAAGACGGCTCTGCAACTTCCGCCCGACAGCGAGGCTACCGTTGCGTTTACTCCCTTAGGCGTTATTCTGTTCATCGCGGTTACTGTTGCACTGCCTGTGGTGTTTACATTGATGTGAAATAACAGAAGTAAAATTTGTATTGCCGCTTTAGCGGCAGAACGGGGCTATAGGATGAAAAAAACGCTTATATTTCTGTTGATATTTGTTATAATGACGGCAGGATGTGCGAAAACCGATGAAGCGGACTCGCTTTCTGTAGTGGCAACGCTTTTTCCGCAGTATGATTTTGCCACAAATATTGCGGGAGAGTACGCCGATGTGGAGCTTTTGCTCGATTTTGGCACCGATGCACATTCATACGAGCCGACACCGCTTGACATCATTAAAATTGCTAAGGCAGATCTGTTTCTATACACGGGTGACGGTATGGAGCTGTGGGCGGCAAAGCTGCTTCAAAGCGCGGATATCGCGCGTGCCGTTGAGAGCGGAAGCCTCAAGGTGCTTGACCTTTCAAAGAGTGTTGAGCTTCTCTGCACTCACGAACACGAGCACGGAGAAGAGCATGAGCACGGCGAGTATGATGCACACATATGGACCTCGCCAAAGGATGCTGCAGCAATGTGCGCGTCTATCTGCGATGCACTCGTGGAAATTGACGGTGCAAACGCCTCTGTCTACCGCGAAAACCTTGACACGTATACAAAAAAACTGCTCGAACTTGATACGGCGATTGAAGAAACCGTCCTTGCGGCAAGACTTCGTGAGGTGTATTTTGGCGGCTCCTTCGCCTTTGCATACCTGTTTGACGAATATTCGCTTTCGCATATTTCGGTTTATGAGGGCTGTGCATCTCACGCAGAGCCGTCCGCTGCGGATATTTCACGTGTTGTTTCGTCGGTGAGGGAGTCGGGCGCAAAATATGTTGTCTACGATACTGAAACCGAGAAAAAGACCGCGCAGATAATAGCAAACGAGAGCGGCGCAGAGCTTCTTCGCCTGCACGCCGTCCATAATATTTCAAAGGCTGAGTTTGACGGCGGCGAGGACTATATATCGCTTATGCAAAAGAATGCTGAAACACTCGGAAAGGCGCTTGACTGAATGGATATAATCACTTGTAAAAATATAACCGTGCATAACGAGCGCACGCTTGCGCTTGACGATGTGAGTTTTTCAGTAAAAAAAGGTGAGTTTCTCACTATCGTCGGCGAAAACGGCGCGGGGAAATCAACGCTTGTAAAGGTGATGCTCGGCATACTCACGCCTGAAGGCGGAAGCGTTGATATAGACAGCACTGCACGCGGCAAGATAGGATATCTTCCGCAGCAGTCGAGCGCACAGCGCGACTTTCCCGCAAGCGTTTATGAGGTAGTGCTTTCGGGAAATATAGGAAGCACAGGACTTTTTCCCTTTTATAAGCGCTCACACAAGGCGCGTGCCGCAGGATATATGGATATGCTTGGCATAACTCCGCTTGCGAAAAAGAGCTATCGCGCGCTTTCGGGGGGACAACAGCAGCGCGTACTGCTTGCGCGCGCACTCTGCGCGGCAGACGAGGTGCTTCTGCTCGACGAACCGACAGCAGGACTTGATCCGCTTGTTACAAAGGAGCTTTACACTACCGTAAAGCATCTTTGCACCGACCATAAAATGACTGTGGTTATGGTATCTCACGATATTTCAGCCGCAATGAAGTACTCGGACAGAATACTTCATCTTGCAACCTCGCTTCGCTTTATCGGCACTCCCGAGGAGTACAAGAAAACTCCTCTTGGCGCCTCTTTCGGAACGGAGGTGCAGGATGCTTAACTATATTTCAGAGATGTTTTCCTACACCTTTATGCAGTACGCACTGCTTGTCGGAGTGCTTGTTTCGCTCTGCGCGGCACTGCTTGGTGTACTGCTTGTCCTTCGCCGCTATTCTATGATAGGCGACGGGCTTTCACACGTTGGCTTCGGCGCGCTTTCGGTAGCGTATGCTCTGTCTGCCGCACCGATGGCGGTTGCAGTGCCTGTGGTGATACTTGCCGCGTTCCTTTTGCTCGGACTTTCCGAAAGTCCGAAGATAAAGGGGGACAGCGCAATTGCGGTGCTATCCTCGTCTGCACTTGCTGTGGGTGTTGTCGCAAACTCGCTTGCAGGCGGCAGTGCCACCGATTTGAACGGCTACCTTTTCGGCAGTATCCTTGCGCTCAAAAAAGGGGATGTCATTCTCTCGGTAGTGCTTTCGCTTTCGGTGATTTTGCTTTTTGCACTGTTCAAGAACCGCATTTTTGCAGTTACCTTTGATATGCCCTTTGCAAAGAGCGCGGGCGTACACGTAAGGCTGTACAACCTCTTACTTGCTCTGCTTATTGCAATTACCGTGGTAGTTGGTATGCAGATAGTGGGAAGTATGCTTATTTCAAGCCTTATTATCTTTCCTGCACTTTCGGCTATGCAGATTGCAAGGAGCTTTAAGGGAGTGCTTGTGCTTTCGGCTGTAATCAGCGTGGGAGCCTTTCTTTTCGGATTGCTTCTATCGCTTGCTTTGCCTGCGGGAGCGGTAATTGTGCTGTGTAACCTCGGCGTGCTTGTTATCTGCACTGCCGTGGGGAAAATTTCAAGCAAAGGAAAATAAAAATGAGTAGAAACCTTACAGTATACGAGAAAAAATTCCCTGTAAAAAAGCTTGTTGCCGCCATTTTACTGCTTGTAATTGCGGCAGTGGCTGTGTTTGCGGTCATATACGCGGTTAACAAATATGAAGAAGAGCAGTACCGCGCTTCCTTCGGTCAGAGTGCTACTATGGTTGGCGGATATACGGTTACATACGACCTTTACCGCTATTTCTACCTCAACTACCGTGATGAGATGATACATTCTTTCACCGATGAAAACGGCAAAACGGATACCTCTGCGCTTGACCGCGCGGTCAGAGAGCAGATAGAAGAGGCTGTGTGCGGTCTTTACGGCTCTATCTCTCTTGCTGGCGATTACGGTATAACCCTGTCCGATGGCGATGTAAAGGCGGCGGCCGTAGAATACGTTGATGCGGTCAAGGAGTATTATAAGACCGAAGCCGCATATGAAAAAGAACTCGAAGCAAATTATATGACCGACAAGGTCTTTGAGCTTCTTATGAGCGTTGACACCCTTGAGGATAAGCTGTTTTCGGTGCTCATTTCTGATGGCGGAAGGATAGAAGATAATGACGAGAAGCTTATGGAAAAGTTCCTTGGCGATGATTTTGTCCGCGTAAAGCAGGTGTTTATCGAAAACGATGAGGGCGAGAGCATAGAGGATAACCGCGCACTTGCCGAAAGAGTGCTAAGTGAATACCGCGACGGCGCAACCTTTGACTCGCTTATACGTCATTCGGAGGACTTTTCGATGCCGCCTGACGGCTACTACTTCACCTATCTTGAAATGGTAGAGGAGTTTGAGCGTGCCGCGTTTGCGCTTCGTGACGGTGAGGTAAGCGATGTTGTTGAGAGTGAGGACGGCTTTCACATCATATACCGGCTGCCAAAGGATGAAAAGTATTTGCAGGATAATTTCAGCGATTTGAAATCGCAGTACCAGACCTCTGCTTTTTATAAGATGATAGACGAGCGTTCTGCGACCCTTCGCGCCACCGAAACTGAGTTTGTACGCGGACTTTCGTACGGGGAGATATACTGATGGCTATATACAAGCGTTATAATACGCGAAAGAAAAAAATAAACTATCCGCTGATTATATGGGCGTGCTGTATTCTGCTGGTATTTGCAGTTACGGTGGCGGTGGGTGCTTATCTTGGCAAGGCGGCAGAAGGCGGCGTAAGCTATGTTACGGGTGATGCCTCTTCGGAGGGGGACGGTGAAACGCTTGCATCTGTAATTCCTCATATTATGCAGGCGGTGTACGTTGAGCCTGACAAGCTTGCAGACTTTACGGCAGAGGATACGACACTTTACGCATCGACTTGGATTTTCCGTGACGGCGAGAGCTGCTTTGCCACCGAGGTGGAAAAGGCACTTGGAAAGGACACAAAAAAGAAGCCTTTGCTCGGCTCCCTTGCAATTTCATCGCCCGTCAGCGGAATGTTCGAGGTAGGCTCGCTGTATTCGGCGGAAAATGTGCGCGGGATACTTGCCGAGTATGAAAAAGCGGTGCTTTCCGAGTTATCTGCAAGCGGTCCCGACGAGGTCGTTCTTGTGTTTAATGAGCTTACCGAGGAGAATTACAGCGATGTCATTTCGCTTGCGGGGGAACTTTGCGGCGGGGTGATTTCTGTACCGTATGAGGCTCTTTATGAGGGATTTTTTGTGAGATTTCTTTCGCTTGCCTCCGAAAACGGCTTTACAACCGCACTTATGGCAGACCGAGTTTCGCCTGAGCAGCTTGCCACGGATATAGAAGACTATGCCGTTTATTTCACGCGTGACTTTATGCGGCTTATGATTTCGGGCAAGGATGCGGCACTCGCTGACGTGCTTCGTGAGAAAAACGTGCTTAATTACCAGTTCTATTCATAAAAAAATTTTAGAGGGCGACAAAATTCGCCCTCTTTTTCTGTAAAAATATGGTAAAACTTTATTGGGCAAGACAAGAAAAGTTACGGCAGGGGGCTGCCGTGGACTAAGGCGCATATTAAGCGGGAAGTGCGCCGATGCCGCCCGTTCTCCTTTTAGGAAGAGGGTGCGAGAACCTTTTAAGGAAAAGTTCTCGCACCCTCGCTTTATATTATTCAGACTCGAAGTTTTTACTTTTAGCGTTTGTGATTTCCCACATTATATTTGCACCGATACGAAAACCTTCCATAAAGCGCTCTTTTTCGGATAGGTAAGTAAGGTCGGCATTTTTGTTCCATATTTTTTCAAAGAGTTGTTTTTCTTCGCTGCTCAGTAAAGACGTAAGCTCGGAGGTGTATTCTGAGAGCTGGGCGCAAAGCGTTTTGTATTCACTTCCGTTTTTTATAAACATTTGAGATGGATTGATATTTCCGTCGTACAGTTCTTCAAGTATAGACATATTTGTTCCTCCTAAGTTAAAATCACTATTATTTTAGCGGATTTTGCGCTAAAAGTCAATAGCGAATTATCCGCTAAGGTATAATAAATTAACTCAGCGGAGTGGAGGGTTAATATGCTTTATAAAAGAATACGCGATTTGCGCGAAGACAAAGATTTTACTCAGCAGAAAATGGCAGAAATTCTTTCCTGCAGTCAACGCGTGTACAGCAATTATGAGCGCGGAGAATTGGATATTCCGACTGAAATATTGATTAAGCTTGCGGATTTTCACAATGTTTCGGTTGATTATATCTTAAACCGAACTGACAGAAAAGAGATTTTGAAATAATAAAGCCGTGCAGGAAACCTGCACGGCTTAAATTTTATTGCTTATTCAGCGGGTTTCTCTTCTACGAGAGCATCCTTCATAGAAAGGTTCATACGGTTCTTCTCGTCAGTGCCGAGGAACTTAACTCTTACCTTCTGACCGACTTCAACCTTGTCCTCAACCTTTTCGATGCGCTCCTTGGCAATCTTGGAGATGTGTACCATACCCTCCTTACCGGGAGCAAACTCGATGAATGCGCCAAACTCCTTAATGCTTACAACCTTACCCTTGAATATCTGGCCCTCTTCGAACTCGGTGGTGATAATCTTAATCATATCAACAGCCTTATCCATCATTGCCTTATCGGTACCGCATACAGAAACCATACCGTCATCGGTAATGTCAATCTTTACATTGGTACGAGCGATAATCTCGTTGATGGTCTTACCCCTCTGACCAACAACCTCACCAATCTTCTCAGGATCAATCTGCAGGGAGATAATCTTGGGACCGTATGCTACAACTTCAGGTCTGGGAGCTGCAATTGTCTTCTTCATGCAGTTATCCATGATAAAGAGTCTTGCTTCGCGACATCTTGCGATAGCACCCTCTAGGATAGGTCTGGGCAAACCGTGAATCTTGATATCCATCTGGATTGCAGTGATACCCTTGGTAGT
>JAZSKM010000130.1:0-5895 GCA_045534835.1 Eubacteriales bacterium
TCAAGAACCTTGCCGTCACCGTTAAGGTCAGCGCCATATGCAGACATACCGTAGTCAGTACCCTTTTCATACTTGGTGCGGAAGGTGTCAGCTGCTACTGCAGCACCTGCAGAGGTATATGCTACAACATTCTGAGCGGTGTCAAGTTCAACCTTAACGATCTTACCCTCGGCATCAACCAAAACTGCAGCAGCAGTTGCGTTAACTTCGCCTTCGCCGTTGGTCTCGCCGTCAGCAGATGTAGCTTCGCCGTAAGAAGCGTATACGCCCATACCGAACTTGAGTGTCTCTGCCTCACCGCAGCCTGCAAAAGAAGCAACGGAGAGAATCACAAGAGCAGCAAGAACTACACTAAGAATCTTTTTCATTTTTCTTTCTCCCTAAAAAATATATTTTGGTTTTCCAAAAAAGAATATTACCATATTGACAAAGTTTTGTCAATAGTTTTTTATACTTTTAATTTTTTTAGTAAAACTGCACCTGCAAGCCCTATGAAAATTCCTGCCAAAGTACCGCTTATCGCAAGGACAAACATATAATATCCTATCTCCGCTGTTTCAAGCAAAAGCATCGCTACAAGTACCTGACCGAGATTGTGCATAACGCCGCCTGCAACGCTCACACCTACCGCGGAAAAGAGTGATATCCGCTTAAGAAGTGCCATAACCGTAAGGCTGAGCACTGCTCCCGCTATGCTATAAAACATCATAGTTATGCTTCCGAAAAGCATAGTGCTTATCACAAGGCGGATAAGTGATACCGCCGCTGCCTCTTTTGCACCGTAGCGGTAAAGCAAAAAGAGTATTGCGATATTGGGAAGTCCGACCTTGATTCCGGGGACGGCGGCATAAATCGGAGGCAGCATTGCCTCAATATAAGAAAGGATAAGTGCTACAGCAGCCGCAAGTCCTATAAATGCGATTTTTTCAGTGCGGCCCTTCATCACTCATCCTCCGTTATATTGCAATGTCAATATTATTCTCTGCTGCCTTAGACTCTACTTTTATAACAAGAGAGTGCGGCAGACATACTATGGTTTCTCCGACGTTTTTAACGGGTCGGTGCGCCGCACAAATACCGTCGGGACAGTCGGCGGTCTTTACATATGCACTTCCGCCGCTTATTACAAGCGTATTCGTGCCGCCCTCGGTCTTTATAACGACCTCGGTATCTACACCAAGCGGATAACTTGCACTTTCGACACCGTCAATAAGCACAACGACAGTATCGCCGCCCGTTTTAAGAGCGCTAAACAGCAAAAATCCTGCTGCTGCGAGGAGCAGCAGGATTGCTATTAAAATAATATCATTTTTTGTTTTTTTCATCCTAAGCCTTGCCAAAATCAACCGCTTTGACACACTTTACGGGACAGACTTCTACACAAAGACCGCACTCGCTGCATTTGTCATAGTCTATAACCGCAAGATTGTTTACAACCTTTATAGCATCTGACGGGCAGTTGTTTTCACATTTTTTACATCCAATGCAGGCATTTGAGCAGTTCTTTCTTGCTACAGCGCCCTTCTCGGTATTACTGCAGATAACGACCTGCTTTGCCTCTCGGGGAATAAGGGAAATAATTCCCTTGGGACAAGCCTTGGCACACACACCGCAGCCGATACAAACGTTGTAATCTATGTGCGCGATGCCGTTGCAAATACTTACAGCATCCATAGGACAAGCCTTGGCACAGTCGCCACAGCCAAGGCAGCCGAGTCTGCAAGCGATTTCACCGCCATAAAGCATAGTTGCCGCGCGGCAGGAGGATACACCGTCATAGACAGCCTTGCGAGGCGCCGCGTCGCAGGTGCCGTTACAGTTAACAAATGCAACGCTCTCTTTTTTAAGCTCGCCCTCTTCAACTTCAATGCCTAAAATTGCAGAAATCTTTTCCACGACCTCAAGCGCACCGGGGACACAAAGATTAGCCTTCACCTTGCCCTCAGCAAGCGCCTCGGCATAGCCGTCACAGCCTGCAAAGCCGCAGGCACCGCAGTTTGCACCGGGGAGACAGTTTCTTATCTCAGTAAACTTTTCATCAACCTTTACCGCAAAGAAATGCGATGCAAGCACAAGCAAAACGCCCGCAACAAGTCCGGTAGCCGCAACTACTAAAAGAGCTGTTAAAATCTGTGGTAACATTTATCAGCCCTCCTTTACGCAAACAGATTCTCAACGATTCCGGCAAAGCCAAAAAACGCAAGAGAAACAAAGGATGCGGCAATAAGAGTCACAGGAAGTCCGCGAAGTGCCTCGGGAACTTCATTTTCCTCAATATACGAACGGATGCCCGAGAACATTACCATAGCCAAAAGGAAGCCAAGGCCAACGCCGAGTGAGCTTACCATAGACTGAAGAAAATTATATCCGTCGGTCATATTGTTTATAGTAACACCAAGCACCGCGCAGTTGGTGGTAATAAGAGGAAGATATACGCCAAGGCTCTTGTGGAGTGACGGGATAAACTTCTTGAGAACTATCTCTACGAACTGTACGAGCGCAGCAATAATAAGTATGAACACTATCGTCTGCATATATCCAAGACCGTATGCATCAAGGATAAACTTCTGCACAGGATAGGTTACCGCGGTAGCCATAAGCATAACGAAGATAACTGCAATTCCCATACCGGTTGCCTGATTCAATTTCTTTGAAACGCCGAGGAAGGGACAGATGCCGAGGAAGCGGCTGAGAACGTAGTTGTTAACCAGCACAGACGACATCATAATAATGATTAAACTCTTGAAAGTTTCCATTAGTTTTCCTCCTTTACAGCAGTTTCGCAGGTTCCCTTAGCGCAGGAGCCGGCAACCGGACATCCCTTGCAGGAGAACTCTTTTTTCTTTATAACCTTACCCTTGGTTATCTTGTTTATAACCGCAATCATTACACCGTAAACTATCATACCGCCCGGTGCCTTTGTCATAACGGTTATCGGGTGAGTCGAGAAGAACGGAACAGCCATACCTGCAAAGGTTCCTGCGCCGAGTATCTCACGGATAGCCGCAATAGAGAGAAGTGCAAGCACAAAGCCGATACCCATACCGATACCGTCAAGTACCGACTTGCCTACTGTGTTTCTACCTGCAAACATCTCCGCACGGCCGAGAATGATACAGTTTACCGTAATAAGCGCAAGGTAAACACCGAGCAGCTCATACATATCAGGCAGAAATGCCTGCATAAACATCTGAACTATAGTAACGAAGCCCGCAATAACAACTATGTAGCAAGGGATACGCACCTCGTCGGGGATAAGCTTGCGCAGAAGCGAGATAACGAAGTTTGAGCAGATAAGCACTGCCATAGTTGCAAGTCCCATACCGAAAGCACCGATCACCGACGTGGTGGTAGCAAGGGTGGGACAGGTACCTAAGATAAGCACGAATACTGGATTTTCGCGGAGAATGCCGCGAAGCAACACGGAAAGATTATTATTCTTCATCAGGCATCTCCTTTCAAAATATTAATAGCTTCAAATACACGGGAAATCGCGGTAACATAACCGTTTGTTGTTATGGTTGCGCCGCCGATTGCATCAATTTCATTATATGTTTCGGCAGTCTTACCATTAAACTGTGAGTAGAATTCGGGAGTAGCACACGCATCTCCGAACCCCTCACTTTCTTTCTGGAACATAGTCTGGGTGGCAATTATTCTTCCGTCGGCGGTTGCAGAAACCCTAATATTAATATACTCGCCCGAGCGAATATATTTATCGCCCTTGATTCCGTATCCGCTTGCAGCAAGCTCAAATACATAGTTGCCGCTTGCGGTAATATACGCCTTGGTAACAGCCTCAGGCATATCGGGATACTGAGTGAGGTCAATATCCTCCATAGTAGAAGCATAAATCTTTGCTACAGCATCGGTTGCAAGCACTTTCAGGTCATCGCTTACATCGGAAACGACGTTGCCCTCGATGTCTGTGCCGACAAAGGTATCGCCCAAAACGAGTACATAACCCGAAGCGTTAGTTGCTATATACATAGCATCAACGCCTTCGAGGTCTTCGACAATAAACATCTCACTAAACTCGCCGTTTGCCGAGGGAAGTGCTGCCGAGAGATTATCGTTTAGAATCTGCTCGGGAGTGCGGATATCAACGCTTCCGCCGCCAAGAATTATTGCTGCGTTAAGCGCATCCTTGACTGCAGTTTTATATGCTTCTGTAGTCTTGGTAGCGCCGCCTATAGTATCAAGCGCAGCAACTTCGTCTGCACTCTTACCTACCATATTTTCGCCGTAGGTCTTTTCGTAGCCAAGGGTCTCGCCGCTTGAGAGGCAGGTTGCACCTGTAACCTTGCCGCCCCCATCAACGCCGCACATAACAATCATACCCGACGAGTAACCGGTTACGTTCATCTGAAGAACATAGCCGCCGTTTGACTCGCTATACGCACCCGTAACGCTTGCGGGAAGCTCATAAGCCGAAATATCAATCTCGCTGAACTCGCCGCCGTCAGGCATTACCACAAGCAGTGCCTGATTTGCGGCTGCTGCCTGATTCTCCGCAATAATTGGTGCTGTGATATAGTTGGTAAGTGCCATAAGCACCGAAACCACAGCACAGATAAGAGTGAGTGCAAGAACACACTTTATATACTTTTTCATACTTTACCTCCCTTTGCGCCGAAAACCCTGCGCGCAGTCCAGATATCAATATAGGGGGTAAGAATATTCATAAGCAGAATTGAGAATGAAACGCCCTCAGGATAGTTGCCGAAGAAACGTATCATAACAGTAACGATACCGCAAAGGGAACCAAAGAGAAGCTGGCCGCCCCAGGTTGCAGGTGATGTTACATAGTCGGTTGCCATATAGATAGCACCCATAAAAAGTCCGCCCGAAAGAGTCCAAGCGAACGCCACGGTAAAGTCGAAGCCCACAAGGCAGAGTGTGAACAAATATGTAGTTGCTATAAATGAAACGGGGAGATGCCACATAATAACCTTGCGGTAAAGAAGATATATACCGCCTACAATAAGAGCAAGTGTGCAGGTCTCGCCTATTGCGCCGCCGCAGTTGCCGAGGAAAAGGTCAAGCAGCGAAGGAGCCGCACCGCCCTCTGCAAGAACCGCAAGAGGTGTTGCACCCGCTGTAGAGTCCACGGGGAAAGCCGCCTTTGCCATATCGCCGAATGCAACGAGCATAAATACGCGGGCTGCAATAGCAGGATTTACTATATTTTTGCCGATGCCGCCAAAGCAGCATTTTACAACTACAATAGCGAAAAATGCGCCGACTATAATCTGCCAGAAAGGAATACTTGCAGGAAGATTAAGTGCGAGTATAAGACCTGTAACCACTGCACTGAGGTCGCCGACAGTCTGTTCTTTTTTAATTATCAGGTTAAAAAGTGCCTCGCATACAACGCAGGTAATAAGGCTTATCGCAATAACCGCAAGAGCGCGGAGTCCGAAAATGATTACACCTGCAAGTGTAGCAGGAAGAAGTGCTATTATAACGTCAAGCATTACTCCGCGTGTGGAGTGGTGGCTGTGAATATGAGGTCCAGCCGTAAGGTGAAGCAATTTACTCATTATAGGCTTGCCTCCTTAAGTGCTTTTTCTTTTGCCGCCTCATCGCGAAGCACGGCTTTACCAAGCTTATGATTCTGAACAAGCGGACGGTTTGCAGGACAGTAGTATGCACAACAGCCGCATTCCATACACAGATCAACGCGAAGCTTCTTCAAAAGTTCAACGTCACCGAGGCGGAGTGCATCTGCAATCGCCGTGGGATTAAGTCCGAAAGGACAGATGTTTGTGCAGGAGCCACAGCGAAGACACGGAGTTACCTTAGGGAGCTTGCCCTCCTTTTCGGTGAGTGCCAGAACAGCATTTGTGTTTTTGATTACAGGTGATGAAAGGTCAGGAACGGCAATACCCATCA
>JAZSKM010000001.1:0-10441 GCA_045534835.1 Eubacteriales bacterium
CATTCTCAATGGCGCTCGCACGCGGCGGCGACCAGGTTGCATACAAGTCTGAAAGTGCAATGGAATTTTTCGGCGGCAATACGCGCCCCGTTCAAAAGCGTTCAAGCGTTGCGGCAAAGCTCCGCTCAGCAGAGCTTGTCACAAGAATTGCACGCGCAGGAAACATACTCATTATGGGACACCGCGGCGCAGATCAGGACTGCTTTGGCGCATCGGTAGGTATCGCTCGCCTTGCAATGTACTGCTATGTAAAACCGTACATCATAGTTGACAAGGCAGACAGAAACACCATTCCGTTTATTGAAAAGTTCTCTGCGCTTGACGAATACGCAGACGTATTCGTTGATGCACAGGAGGCTCAGGACCTTATAGCCTCGGATACACTACTTGTCGTAGTAGATGTAAACAACATTGACCATATGCTGTCAAGCGGCATTGCCTTCGCGGTAAGCGAGGCGCTCATAATCGACCACCACCGCAAAACCGATTCAAAAGACAAGCGTGACTGGGTGGCTGAGTACATCGAACCGTCTGCTTCGAGCGCATCCGAGCTTGTTTCGGAGATACTTGAACAGTCTATAGGCGAGGGGCAACTTCTTAAAGAAGAGGCAGATGCGCTTCTTGGCGGTATTCTGCTTGATACAAAACAGTTTACCAAGTCCACAGGAACACGTACCTTTAACTCGGCTATATATTTAAGAAGCGCGGGTGCAAGCATATATGAATCTGCAAAGGAGCTTAAGAGCGACTTCGGCGAGTTCAAAAAGCAGTCGAAAATACTCTCCGACCTTGTCATTTACAAGGGCAGATTTGCCATTGCAAAGGACGAAAGCGATAGCCAGCCTATTGACCGCATCGCAGCGGCTAAGGCGGCTGAAAGTCTCTTGTCAATAAAGGGTGTAGATGCGGCATTTGCGCTTATACGCATAGGCGATGAAACGCATATATCGGCACGCTCAGGCGCATCGGTAAGCGTTCAGCTTATCCTTGAAAAGATGGGCGGCGGCGGACACTTTGACAGTGCAGGCGCAAAAAGTCAGGACCATATGCTAAGTGTCCTTGACAGTCTTAAAGAGGCTATTGACGAGTACATCATCGAAAACGAAACTCAGAAAAATTAACGAAAAGCGAGGATATAGATATGAAAGTTATTCTTCTTAAAGACGTAAAAGGAAGCGGCAAAGCAGGCGCGGTAGTTGACGTGTCTGACGGATTTGCACGCAACTTCCTTATCCCCAAGGGACTTGCCAAGGTTGCAGATGCAGGCTCACTCAGCGACCTTAAGAATAAAGAGGCTGCAAGACTTCACAAAATCGAGGTTGACAAAGCAGAGGCAAGAGAGCTTGCCGGGAAGCTTGAGGGCATACTCGTAAAAATCGAAGCTACACACGGTGCTGACGGCCGTCTTTACGGCTCCATCACCTCCCAGCACGTTGCCGACGAGCTTAAAAAGATAAGCGGTATCGACATTGACAAGCGAAAAATCGTTCTTGACAACCCGATAAAAGCATACGGCAAATATGAAATACCCGTGAAGCTTTACGGCAGTGAAATTCAGGGTAAAATCAATCTTATCGTAACCGAGAAATAAGGAGAAATCGCCGTGAACGGAGATTTTACAAGAAAAATGCCTGTGGCTATCGAAGCAGAGCAATCGGTACTTGGCTCAATTCTCATAAATCCCGAAAGCTTTGACAAAATAGCAGGTCTTATCACAAGCGACGACTTCTATCTCGAAGAGCACCGCAACATCTTTGAAACGATGAAGGAGCTTTACAAGAAAAATCGCGAGATAGACCCCGTTACGCTTATTGATGCTCTTGTACGTGACGGAGTTTACGACAAGGCAGGCGGAACAGAATATATAAAAATAATTGCAAAAACCGTACCTACCGCATCAAATATCATCGACTATGCAAAGATAGTTAAGGACAAGAGTACGCTTCGCAGTCTTATAACCGTGTGCGATGATATTTCAGGCGAGGCATATTCTGAGGTAGGCGAGGTCGAGCATATGCTTGATGCCGCCGAGCAGCGAATTTTTGCTATTGCGGAAAAGCGTGAGTCCAAAAACTTTGAAAAAATCAGCGATGTTCTTACGCGCGTATATTCACACCTTGAGCTTATTTCCAAGGATAAAAGCGCGCTTAAGGGTACCTCTACGGGCTTTTCGGGAATCGACCGCGTGCTTGTAGGAATGGGTGACAGCGACCTTGTACTTGTAGGCGCGCGACCAGGTATGGGCAAGACATCCTTTGTTCTCAATATCGGTACAAATGTTGCAAAGGCAACGGGCAAGGCTGTTGCAATGTTCTCACTCGAAATGTCGTCAGACCAGCTTGTACAGCGTGTACTTTCAAGCGAAGCTATGGTTGAAAGTACTGCGCTCAGAAGCGGTAATCTCTCCGAGGAGGACTGGACAAAGCTTGCACACGCGGCAAGCGAGCTTGCAGAATGTGACATTCTTATAGATGATACCACAGGTCAGACGATAACCGCGATGAAGGCTAAGCTTCGCCGTGTAAAAAATCTCGGACTTGTAATTATCGACTATCTGCAGCTTATGAATTCGGACAGAAAGATTGACAACCGTGTTCAGGAGGTTGCAGACATCTCACGTAATCTCAAGATTATGGCAAAGGAGCTTAATGTCCCTATTATCTGCTGTGCTCAGCTCTCGCGAGGACCTGAATCGAGAACCGACAAAAAGCCGATGCTCTCAGACCTCCGCGATTCGGGTGCAATCGAGCAGGATGCCGACGTTGTAATGTTCATTTACCGTGACGAATATTATAAAACCGACCGCCCTGCAGGCGAAGACGAGCAGGCGGCAAACACCGCATCTATCATTATCGCTAAAAACCGTCACGGCGGCACGGGCGAAATCAAGGTCGGCTGGATAGGTCAGTACACCAAATTCCGCACCATTGATAATGACGTTAACATTTAATATATGAAAATTACCGAAAAATTCCTCTCGGCGCTTGATCGCTTTTCTCTCTCGGGTGGCGTGCTTGTTGCGCTGTCGGGCGGCGCAGACTCAATGTGTATGCTAAACCTCTTTATCGCCGCAAAAAAAGACGGGCTTTTCACGTATGAAATCGTGGCTGCACACCTTAACCACTCGATCAGAGGAGAAGAGTCCGACCCTGACGAAAAGTTTTGCCGCATATTCTGCGAGAAAAACGGCATTCCCTTCTTTGCAAAAACCCTTGACATTGGCAATATGGCAAAGCAAAGCGGCCTTTGCACCGAAGAAATGGCGAGAAATGCAAGATATGCCTTCTTTGAGGAAATCCTGAGGGACAATCCCAGTCTTTCATATGTTGCAACCGCGCATAACAAGGAGGACGTATGCGAAACGATGCTCCTCAACCTCGTCCGCGGCAGCGGCATTGACGGGCTTCGTTCTATCCCCGAAAGAAGAGATAATATCATTCGCCCTATGCTTGATATCAGCCGCGCGGAGATCCTCGAATATAGCGAGAAAACAGGTATCGAATACGTGACCGACAGTACAAATCTCACAGATGAGTACAACCGTAACAAGATACGCCATAACGTATTGCCTGCGTTGTCCAAAATATCCGAGGGGTATCTTGACTGTATCAGCCGTACGGCCGCACTTCTTTCAAGAGATGCGGAATTTATGAACAGCGAGGCAGAAAAAGCATATGCAGAATGTGTAAAAAACCGCGTCTTGTACACAGAAAAAGCACAAAATCTTCACTCTTCGGTACTTTCCCGCGTAGTCAAAATGCTTTATAATCATAGTGGCTTCTCCTCGCTTGAGGAAACTCACATTCGCGCGGTATGCGAGCAGATAGCGAACGGCAAAAAGAATTTTTCCCTTTCGCTCCACGGTTGCTCTGTATTATGCGAGCGCGGCAGAATGCGTTTCACAGAAAAATGCGAAGCCGCAGAATACGAAATAGAAACCGAGGTTGGGAAAGAAATAGCTTTACCTAACGGAATAAGCGTTACACTCTCAAAAGAGTGGTGCGAGGGTGCAGTGCCGCTGCGTGCTGAGGCACTTTGCGGAAGGCTCATGCTTCGCTCACGAAAAAACGGCGACTGCATCCGTCTTTTCGGAAAAAATCATAAAATAAAGCGTATGATATCAGACAAAAAGCTCGGCAGAGAGGAAAAAGCAAGGCTGTTTTTCCTGACGTGCGATGACGAAATAATCTACACCAATCTCCCCGCCGTAGCCGACAAGGCTTTTACCAAAAAAGGCGGCGAAAACAGCATTTTTATATCCGTAAAGGAGACATTATGAACAGTGACATTCTGAAAGTGCTTGTCAGCGAACAAGAAATTGACGAGGCTACAACAAGACTTGCGGCAGAAATTGACCGCGACTATGCAGGAAAAAGCGAGCATCTTGTGCTGCTCGGCATACTCAAAGGCTCTGTGCCATTTCTTGCCGACCTTATGAAAAAGGTAAAATCCAATCCCGAAATCGAGCTTATGAAGGTATCATCCTACGGTGCAGGCACAAAGACAAGCGGCAGCGTGAAAATAATTCTCGATTGGCAAAGAGATAATATAAGCGAATGTGACATCATCATCGTTGAGGATATTATCGACAGCGGCAGAACACTTTCATACCTTTGCGATTACCTTAAGCAAAAGGGCGCAAAGAGCGTGCGCACCTGCACAATGCTTGACAAACCATCCCGCCGCGAGGTAAACTTTGTTCCCGATTACTGCGGCAAGGAAGTCCCTGATGAATTTGTTGTCGGCTACGGTCTTGACTATGCCGAAAGCTATCGCGCTCTTCCCTACATCGGCGTACTGAAACCCGAAGTTTACGAAAAATAATTCTCCTAATAGGTTATAATATTTAAGAGCACTTCTATTTTCCGTGCGGAAAGGCTTGGTTATCACTAAATGAACAAAAATTTTAAGGTTATCCTCTCGTATATCCTTGTGTTTGCGGTGCTTCTTGTCATCGGTTCAAACTTTTTGAATTTTAACGGCGGTGAGGATGAACCTGTTTACAGCGACATAATTCAGTATTTTGAAAACGAGCAGGTCAAATATTTTGAGATAAGCGAGAGCAACCTGCTTACACTGCGCTTGCATGAGGAGGTAAAGCTCCCTAACGGCAAAACGCAGAACAAGGAGTTTTCATATTACCTGCGCGACCCCTCGTATTTCCTCAGCGACATCGAGGATATGCTTGACGAGCAGGTGAGGAGCGGTATCATAGAAGATTATGATATCCCTGCATCCGAGCCTCTGCCCTGGTGGGTAAGCTTCTTGCCGTATATTATTATATCGGTGCTTATGATAGGCTTCTGGATATATATGGGACGTCAGATGACCGGCGGAGGAGGAAAGATGGCCTCCTTCGGACGCGCGCGTGTCAAGCTTGGCTCTGATGAGAAAAAGCGTGTCACATTTGCAGACGTTGCAGGCGCCGATGAAGAAAAGGAAGAACTCGAAGAGGTTGTTGAGTTCCTCAAAAACCCAAAGGAGTTTGAGAAGCTGGGCGCGAAAATCCCGCACGGCGTACTCCTTATGGGCCCTCCAGGTACCGGTAAAACACTGCTTGCAAAGGCTGTTGCAGGCGAGGCTAACGTTCCCTTTTACTCCATCTCAGGCTCCGACTTTGTAGAAATGTATGTCGGTGTAGGTGCATCGCGTGTGCGCGACCTCTTTGAAACAGCGCGCCGCCACCCGGCATCTATAGTTTTCATTGACGAAATTGATGCTGTCGGACGTCAGCGCGGAACAGGTCTTGGCGGCGGTCACGACGAGCGCGAGCAGACTCTTAACCAGTTGCTTGTCGAAATGGACGGCTTCGGCAACGGCAGCGGCATTATCGTTATCGCGGCTACAAACCGTGCAGATATTCTTGACCCTGCACTTCTCCGGCCGGGACGCTTTGACCGTCAGATAACAGTAAACTATCCCGACATCAAGGGACGTGAGGCAATCTTAAACGTCCACGCAAAGAGCAAGCCGTTTGAAAGCGATGTGGACTTCACTACAATTGCAAAATCTACTGTCGGCTTTACGGGTGCTGACCTTGCAAACCTGCTGAACGAGGCAGCTCTCCTTGCGGCGCGCCGCAAAAAGAGTCTTATCGGTATGAATGATATCGAGGATGCATTTACCAAGATAATAGTCGGGCCACAGAAGAAGTCCAAAAAGATTTCCGACAAGGAAAAGAAGCTCACTGCTTATCACGAAGCAGGTCACGCAATCGCCACAAAGATTATTCAGCCTGACGAGAGCGTGCATCAGATTTCTATTATCCCTGCAGGTATGGCAGGCGGCTATACGCTTTCTCTTCCCAAGGAGGACCGCTCGTATAAGTCAAAGGGCGATATGGAAGCCGAAATTGTAACGCTTCTCGGCGGCAGATGCGCAGAGGCACTCATTATCGGTGACATTTCAACAGGCGCATCCAATGATATTCAGCGTGCAACATCAATAGCGCGCAGTATGGTTATGCGCTACGGTATGAGCGACAAGCTCGGCCCTATTGTATACGGTACCGACCAGTCAAGCGTATTCCTCGGCAGAGATTTCTCCACCTCGCAGAACTACTCTGATAAGACAGCTTATGACATTGACGAAGAAATTCAGCGTATCGTCAAAGAGGCTTATACAAGAGTTGAAAAAATACTCAAAGACAATATGGATAAGCTCCACTTTGTCGCAGGCTTCCTCTTTAAGAATGAGGTTATGGAGGAGGACCAGTTTGAAGCTGCAATGGCAAGCGAAAATCCTGTCGTAGAGGAAATCGAGGCTCTAAAGAGCGAACGTGCAAAGCGTTCGGAGCTTGAAAATGCAAGAGCTAAAGAGCGCCGCGAAGCCGAAGAGGAAGAGCGTCGCAAAAAATTTGAAGAAGCGGCTGAAAAAGTAGCCGAAGAAATCGAAAAAGAAGAAAACGGCAACATTCCTCCTGCGCCAAAGGACTAAATAATAAAAACACCGTCTGGTGACGGTGTTTTTTATTTGCATTAAAAGATTAATCAATAGTCTTATCAATATTAAACCTTGTAATTTTGCGTAAAGTGTTCTTGGGGAATTCGGTTTCGCGCACCTTGAGAACACTTATCTTTTTATATGCAACGGCACTTTTGTTAAACTCCGTTATATATTTGCGGAAGTATTCCTGCTTATCCTTAATACCGTTTTTCTTTAAAAAGTCATAGTCGGGGTATATCTCAGCAACTATCGCATTATGCTCGCCGCCGCGCTTGCTTATTCCCTCATATACTACAACATCAATAACTCCGGGAACTGCGGCAAGCTCAACCTCGATTTCCTCCGGATAAACATTTTTACCGTTAGAAAGAATTATCAAATTCTTGGATCTGCCGGTGATATATATCCAGCCTTCATCATCAAGTTTACCGATATCGCCGGTGCAAAAATATCCGTCCTCGTCAAATGCCGCCGCTGTCGCTTCCTTATCCTTGTAGTAGCCGAGCATTACGTTTGGACCTTTAGCGCAGATCTCACCCTCACCGTCAGCATTTTTGTCTTTTATCTTGATTTTCACAGCAGGTATCGGCATACCTACGCTGCCGTCCTTCTGGCGGCTGTTAAGGTTTACGGAAAGCAATGGCGCACACTCGGTTATGCCGTAGCCGTTAAGAATATCAATACCGAGCGACTTGAACGTTGCCGCAATCTCACCTGAAAGAGGTGCGCCGCCCGAAATAACGAAACGAAGCTCTCCGCCAAATGAGGAACGCACGCTTTTTAGCAAGGTTTTCTTTACATCAATACCGACTCTCGCAAGTCCGTCTGTAACCTTAGTTATAGCGGCAAAAGTCTTTTCCTTACCGCTGTCCTTGATGCCAGCCAAAATTCTGCGATAGAAGGTTTCAAGATAAAGCGGAACTACAATAAGATGCTCAGGCTTATGTTCTTTAAGCTCGCGCGGCAGGTATCTTATACCCGAGGAAATATACATATCAACGCCAAGCAGCAGATTTCCGAGAATGTTTACGGTGGAGCCAAAGGTGTGATGGGGAGGAAGTACGCCTACCGTACGCTTGCCTGCCTTTATAATCCGGAGTGCAACTACGGTAATGTCACTGAGAATAGCGGTCTGCGACAGCATTACGCCCTTACCTTTGCCTGTAGTTCCCGATGTGAATACGAGAAGCGACATTTCGTCAGGGGA
Organism: Eubacteriales bacterium; assembly: GCA_045534835.1. GTDB lineage: Bacteria > Bacillota > Clostridia > Oscillospirales > CAG-272 > UMGS902. The sequence continues at coordinate 8,153 of JAZSKM010000001.1, forward strand.
GATACGGGCGCACTCATACGCGCGCGAGCCTCCATTTCGCTGCTCTTCGCCCTCAAGCAAAAACTGTCCAAGAGAGAGAGGACTTTGGGCGGTGTCAATATTTATAACAGCCTTTGCGCCTATTGCAGCAGCAATATCCTGCGCCTTGTTTTCAAAAATCTCGTCCGAGCAGAAAATATACTCGCATTCAGCCTTCTTTGCGGCGTCCGCAAGGTCGGCAGCCGTCCAGTCGGGGTCAAGAGGTACAAGCACGGCACCAACAGAAAGCAGCGAAAGGTATGCGCATACCCAGCCGTATGAAAGCCTGCCTATAAGCGCGCAGTGTACCTTCTCACAAATGCCGCGGGATACAAGCGAGTTGCCTATACAGCGAACATCCTCGCTAAGGTGGCTAAAGCTTCGCTTTTGCACCTCGTTATCGTGCGGAGCATAGCGAAAAGTATATGCAGTATCATTAGAATACGCGGTATCAATATAGTCTACAAGCTCACGCATTGTAGCAAAGCTTGGATAATCGCTAAGTGAATAATATTTCATATCAGTTTACCTCTGCAAGTGCGGCATTGATTTTTCTTGTAAACATCCTTTTGGTTCCCATACTATAATGTTCCCACAATGTGTAAAGGAATATACTTGTAATAAAAAAGCATACTTCACGTGAAGTCTGCTTTTTTATGTATTAAAGTGCGTTTCCGTCCGAATCGAAAAGCGGAAGCTTTTCGAGGAAAATAATATCGTCACGGTCTGCTGCATTTCCCTCGGCAAGTACCGTAGCCATACCCACGATATTGCCGCCTGCCATCTCAACGAGCTTAACAAGCGCATTCAGCGATTCGCCCGTGCTGATAACGTCGTCAACGATAAGCACTCTCTTGCCCTTCATATATTCGGCATCATAACCGTCAAGGTAGAGAGTCTGTTTTGCCACGGTGGTGATAGATTGTACCTCGCACTTGATAACATCGCGCATATAGAGCTTGGATGCCTTTCTTGCAAGCAGATAACGCTCGCCGCCGCGCTGTCTTGCCATTTCGTACGCCAGCGGGATACCCTTAGACTCGGCAGTGATAAGCACATCGTACTCGGGAACTTTATCAAGAAGCGCCTTGGCACAGGCAATCGTAAGCTCAACGTCACCAAACATCACGAAAGCGCCAATCTGAAGCTTGTCGTTAAGGGGACAAAGCGGAAGCGCACGTTCAACACCAGCTATATTCATCTTGTATTCCATTTGAAAAACCTCTTTTCAAAAAATATTCTTTATATATATTATATAGAATTTTCACGGCAAAAGCAATAGCTATTAGCCTTGCTTTTTTATTTCTTTTGAGCGGAAGAACGCCTCGGTGAGTGCATCAATAACATATTTCTTGTCTTCGTCACGCAGTTTTCCTCCCGAAAAAAGCGCCTGCATCTCCGAAAGTAATGCATCAAGCTCCTCACTATCGGTACCATAGGGCATATCGCCGCTAACCTCGGTGAGCATATCCATACTTACCGAAAAAACGTCTGCAAGTTTTGCAAGAACCTCTCCCGACGGGCGCGAAGCGCCAATTTCATAGTTCTGGTAGGTTCTGTATGTGATGCCTATACGCTCTGCCACAGCCTTTTGCGTGAGCCCCGCTTCACGGCGCAGTGCGCGTATCTTATCCTTAAACTCCATTTTTACCTCTGAAAATTTTCAAATTTTGTATTGACAACGGTCAATTTAAATTATATAATAAAAACACGAAAGTTTTTTCGTGTTTTTATTATATAGGAATTTCGCAACTTTGTCAAGAAGACATTTTGATTTTTTCACCTGCTCCCCGTTTTGCGGGTGGAATTTCCATTATGCGTTTTCGATAATACATCAAAAAGGAAACGGGAAAATGACTGAAAAAACAACAGAAACGGAGGTTGCTGCGCTCACCGCAGCAAGAGAAAAACTTGACACAATTCTTGCTCCCCTTTCAAAAGAAGAGCGGAATGCCCTGCTTCGACTCCTGCTTGAAGCAACAAAATAAGTAAAAAAGACGATTTGCTAAGCAAATCGTCTTTTTTATAGGTAAAGTGAAATTACTTGATTTCAACCTTAGCGCCTGCAGCCTCGAGGTCAGCCTTAAGCTTTTCAGCCTCGTCCTTGCTAACGCCTTCCTTAAGTGCCTTAGGAGCAGCCTCAACGAGGTCCTTTGCATCCTTAAGACCAAGGCCGGTTACCTCACGTACAACCTTGATAACGTTGAGGTTGGTAGCGCCAGCGTCGGTAAGGATTACGTCGAACTCGGTCTTCTCTTCTGCTGCGGGAGC
>JAZSKM010000194.1:0-2261 GCA_045534835.1 Eubacteriales bacterium
GATACTAACATCGCCGACCGAGATTCCTCGGTAAACTCGGAATGACAGGTCGGGGTTTCGCTTTGCAGGGGTCCCCGCTTGGCATCCTGAGCGTAGTCGAAGGATCTTGCGGGGAGATGTAATTACTCCCATAAACTATAATTTACACAAAACTATGATTGACCGCGTATTTTTAATTGTTGCTGACAGTCTTGGCATCGGTTCTATGCCTGACAGCGCGTTATACGGAGATGAGGGTGCAGACACTCTTTCTTCGATTATGAGTTCTGAAAAATTCTCTGCTGAGAATATGAAGCGCCTTGGGCTTTTCAATATCGACGGCAGGTGCGGTGGGGTTGATAACCCTATTGGCGCGTATGCGCGTATGACCGAAAAGTCAAACGGCAAGGATACCATTATCGGCCACTGGGAGATGTGCGGTGTCGTTTCCGAGAGGGATATGCCTACCTATCCAAACGGTTTTCCGAAAGAGCTGCTTGACGAGTTTTCCCGCCGATGCGGCAGGGGAGTGCTCTGCAACAAGCCGTATTCGGGGACAAAGGTTATTGCTGACTACGGAAAAGAGCATATAGAAACAGGCAAGCTAATTGTTTACACCTCTGCGGACAGCGTTTTTCAGATTGCCGCGCACGAGGAGTATGTACCTACTAAGGAGCTTTACCGCTGCTGCGAGATTGCGCGCGAGCTTTTGCAGGGGGAGCACGGTGTCGGCAGAGTTATTGCACGTCCGTTTACGGGCGAATATCCCTTCGAGCGCACCTCGCGCCGCCACGACTATGCACTGCTGCCGCCGCACGATACCACGCTTGACCTTGTGAAGAACGCAGGGCTTGAAACGGTATGCGTTGGCAAGATAAGCGATATTTTCGCAGGACGCGGCGTTACAAAAAGTATTAAAACAAGCGGAAATGCAGACGGTATGGCAAAGACGCTTGAGGTGCAGAGGTCGGATTTTTGCGGCTTTGCGTTTATCAATCTCGTTGACTTTGATATGATTTACGGTCATCGCCGCGATATTGACGGTTACGCCGAGGCGATAGCAGAGCTTGACGGGTGGCTTGGCACTTTCATAGAAAATATGCGTGAAAATGACGTGCTGATGATAACGGGCGACCACGGCTGCGACCCTGCCTTTAAGGGCACCGACCACACGCGCGAATATACGCCCCTTCTCGTCTACGGCAATGAAATTACGGCTAAGAATCTTGGTACAAGAGAGAGCTTTGCCGACATTGGTGCAAGCGTTTGCGATATGCTCGGCGTTAAGTGTACGCATAGCGGCAAAAGCTTTTACGGTGAGGTGAAAAAATGAGAAAAGAAGAACTTTGCGCGCTCGCAAAAGAGGCGATGGAGCGTGCATATGCACCATACTCGTCCTGCAAGGTGGGAGCGGCTCTGCTCGCAAAAAGCGGCAAGGTGTACCTTGGCTGCAATATTGAAAATGCATCATTTTCGCCTACGATATGCGCTGAGCGAAGTGCGTTTGCCTCGGCGGTTTCGGCAGGCGAGCGCGAATTTTCGGCACTTGCGGTTACGGGCGGACGTGACGGCGAGATAAAGGGAGCATTCTTCCCCTGTGGCGTTTGCCGTCAGGTGATACGCGAGTTCTGCAAAGACGATTTCCCGATATATGTGCTCTGCGAAGAGGGCAGAATTATAGAAACTACTCTTTTAGGACTTCTCCCGAACAGTTTTTCAAAGGAGGCACTATAATGGCGATACCCGAAAACGAACTTCAATATCACATCAAATGTAAAAAAGGGGACGTGGGCAGATACGTTATCCTCCCCGGCGACCCCGCGAGGTCGGAAAAAATAGCAAAGTATTTTGACGGGGCTGTGCATATCGCGACAAATCGCGAGTATGTCACCTATACAGGCACGCTTCTCGGCGAAAAGGTGAGCGTATGCTCAACGGGTATCGGCGGTCCGTCAAGTGCTATCGCTATGGAAGAGCTTTTTATGGCCGGAGCAGACACGTTTATCCGTGTAGGTACCTGCGGCGGCATAAATCTGAAGGTTTGTGCAGGCGACCTTGTTATTGCGACCTCTGCGGTAAGGCAGGAGGGAACGGCAAGTGAGTATGCGCCGATAGAGTATCCGCCGTCCGCAACCTTTGAAGTAACGCAAGCGCTCGTGAGTGCTGCAGAGAAAATGGGCAGCCGTTATCACGCGGGCGTTGTGCAGAGTAAGGATTCATTTTACGGTCAGCACTCGCCCGAGCGTATGCCGATTGCCGAAACGCTTAAGCTGAGGTGGGAG
>JAZSKM010000009.1:0-6035 GCA_045534835.1 Eubacteriales bacterium
CGAGCGTACACAGCTTGATCAGGATAAGACAGGCGTGTGTATTGACGGACTTTGTGCGGTAAATCCCGCAAGCGGAAATCCGATTCCGATTTACATTTCCGACTACGTTATGATGGGCTATGGCACAGGTGCTATTATGGCAGTTCCTGCTCACGATGAGCGCGATTACGACTTTGCCAAGAAGTTCGGCATTGATATAATTGAGGTTATCAAGGGCGGAGATATTGCAAAAGAAGCATACACCGGCGATGGTGAGATGGTAAACTCCGAGTTCCTGAATGGCATTTCTACGAAGAAGGAAGCTATTGCAAAGATGCTTGTGTTCCTTAGCGAGAAGGGCTGTGGAGAAAAGGGAATTCAGTATAAGATGAAGGACTGGGCGTTTAACCGTCAGCGTTACTGGGGCGAGCCTATCCCGATAGTTCACTGTCCTAAGTGCGGTATGGTAGGCGTTCCTTATGAGGAGCTTCCGCTTAAACTTCCCAATGTTGAAAACTTTGCTCCGGGTGAAGGCGGAGAGAGTCCGCTTGCCAAGATCGACTCCTATGTAAATTGCAAATGTCCTAAGTGCGGCGGAGATGCCAAGCGCGAGACAGACACTATGCCTCAGTGGGCAGGCTCATCGTGGTATTTCCTCAGATATTGTGATCCGCATAATACAGAGGAGTTTGCTTCTAAGGAAGCGCTTGATTACTGGCTCCCCGTTGATTGGTACAACGGCGGTATGGAGCACGTAACAAGACACCTTATATATTCGAGATTTTGGCACAGATTCCTCTATGATATCGGTGAGGTTCCTGTAGACGAGCCTTATGCCAAGAGAACCGCACAGGGTCTAATTCTTGGTCCTGACGGTGAGAAAATGTCAAAATCCAAGGGCAATGTAGTTGATCCTAACGATGTAGTTGACCATTTCGGTGCGGATGTTCTTAGAGTTTATACTCTCTTTATGGGCGATTATGCATCTGCGGCTCCTTGGAGTGAAAGCTCTGTTAAGGGCGTTAAGCGCTTCCTTGACCGTGTTGCAGGTCTTTGCGATATGGTTAAGGGCGAGGGAGTAACCGAAAAGCTTGAGTCATCTTTCCATAAGACGATAAAGAAGGTATCCGAGGATATCGAGGATATGAAGTTTAACACCGCTGTTGCGGCGATGATGACACTCATCAATGAGATTTATGAGGTCGGAACTCTCACTAAGGACGAACTTGAAATTTTTGCAAGACTTCTTTGTCCCTATGCGCCTCACCTCTCTGAGGAAATCTGGGAGATGCTTGGTAATACAGAGCTTTGCGCTCTTGCTCCTTGGCCTACTTATGATGAGGCGAAGACTGTTGACAGCACGATTGAAATTGCGCTTCAGGTCAACGGTAAACTTAAGGGAACTGTTTTCGTTGGGAAGGATATTTCCAAGGATGAGCTCCTCGCAGTTGCTAAGGCAGACGAGAAGGTTGCGGCCATGATAGATGGCAAAACTATCGTAAAAGAAATTGTTGTTTCAGGCAAAATCGTAAATATTGTTGTAAAATAAGTAAAAATATTATATTTTTCTCTTGACTTTTTTGTGCGGACAAGATATAATATGGTGTAACATTTGTTTTTGGGTATGTTGCCCAATGGCGAGGGGAGGGAAAATTCAATGGCAGAAGTCAGCGTTAAAGAGAACGACTCTCTTGACAGCGCTCTTCGCCGCTTTAAGCGTCAGTGTGCAAGATCCGGTGTACTCACTGAGCTCCGTAAGAGAGAGCATTATGAGAAGCCCAGCGTAAAGCGCAAGAAGAAGTCTGAGGCTGCGCGTAAGCGTAAGTACAAGTAATTAAAAAACAGGGAAGCCGTTTGGCTTCCCTGATTTTTTATTTTAATTGAGTTTTGGCAAGTTCTTTTGCTGCATTTATGAAATTTTCATCGGTTGCATTCTCAAACATCATCGTTTTTTGAGTAAAGAATGGTATGAGTTTTTCCCAAAGTTCTTTGTTTTCTAAAAAACCGACGGAGCCAGCGAATTCGCTTTTAACAACTTCTGCTACATTGGAGATTTCAGGATACTCTGTATAGAGTGTTACATAGTCCTCGTCAATTCTTGTGGAAAAATGCTCGTCGTAATAGCGGCGGCGTATTGATTTCTCAAAGTATGTAAGCGCGGTAGAGGACTGCTCTAAGATAACCTTTTCCTCGCGGTCGCATTCGCTTACTCCGGCGCGTTTATATACCAGAAAGTCCTGATGATTGTAGAAGGTAAATGCCCAAGCGATTTTGCCGTCTTGTTTTACTGTTTCAAGATAAAGTCTGTAAACCATATTAATTCCTTTTTAATGCATAAAGATTTATATCCCATGCGGGGACATATTCAAATCTGCGTAAATAGAGAGAATATTCGGGGAAAAGATTGTTCACAAGAAGCGGAAGCCTGAAGAGGTCATCGCTTCTGTGATAAAGAGAAATAAGCATATCGGGGTAAGAACTATTTATCGTCCTTACGGATCCAGAAATTGCTTCGTACTCGGCTCCTTCAACATCGTATTTAATGAAGTCTGCGCTTTTGATGTTCAAGCTGTCAACAGTGTTTAGCGCTACCGTTTCTGTCTTTTTGAAATTCTGCGTACCGATAGCCGAATTTCTGTTGCCGCCTACCGCAAACTCGGCTGTTGAACATTCATTCCATACGCCGAAATTGAGAGGAAATACTTTTGCCCTTGTTTCCGATTCGGAATATGCTAAGAGTTTTTTAAAGTTTTTTCTGTCAGGTTCGATTGCAAATATCTCTGAGGCTTTTTCACACTCTGCTATAAACTTTTTTGCCGTGTCGCCGTTATAGGCTCCGCAATCAATAAAAGTCTTGTAGCGGTTAAAATTCAAAAGTTCTTTTTCACAGTTCTTATCACTGACAGCTTGTTTTAAATAAGAAATTTTACCGGTTATTTTAAATTTAATAATGTTGTTATATATTTCGCGTGATTCTTGGTCACTAAGGAGTTTAAAGGCTTTTTCAAACTCGGGAAAATTCTCCTTATAAAAATCAAGGGTGAATAGCGTGTTATGACTTACGGGAACATCCGGCGCATACAGCTCATATTCATCCGCGATGCGGTAGATATTGCTTAAAACCTCGGGAAGAGAAGATCCAAACGATACAACAACAATAAAATCCTCATATTTTTCTTTTACTGCCGAAAAAGAAAGAACAGTCTTTCCGTGAAAGACTTGCCCTCTGACAAATCCGTCGCTCGCAAAAAAATCGGAAACCTCGATGCCGTACTGCTCGAAAACGGAAAGGATTTTATCAGCACCGTTTCCCATTCCGTACATAACAATAGGACGATTCTCTAAAGCGAGGTAATGCCACAGGTCATTTTCAAATTCCGAGTAATGTACGAGATCCGGCATAACTTTATTTTGCCTCCTTGATTTTTGCGTGTTGATATGTTAAACTTTAAAAAAAGCGAAAGGATATTTTTAACTATGGATTGCTTGTTTTGTAAAATAGTATCAGGGGAAATCCCCTCTAAAAAAGTATATGAGGATAATAATATATACGCGTTTTATGACATTAATCCTCAGGCTCCCGTTCACATTGTCGTAATTCCAAAGGAACATATTGCTTCATCCGCGGAGGATATTTCGGCCGAAAACAGCGCAGTTATCGCAAAGCTTTTTGAGGCAGTGCCTGCTATTACTAAGGCGGCGGGAATAACCAACGGATACCGAATAGTCAACAACTGCGGCGAGGATGCCTGTCAGTCGGTTAAGCACATACATTTTCATATTCTCGGCGGTAAAAAATTGTCTGAGACGATGGCATAGAAAAATTTCGGTCACGGTAAAACCGTGACCGCTTTTTATTTTACGAATTCGGCATAAATTGCGCGAAGCGCGTTTTCATAATCAGCCTCGTCAACGCCGATTATGATATTAAGCTCACTCGAACCCTGGTCAACTATTCGCACGTTAACGCCCGCGGTACTAAGAGCAGTGAAAACACGCGCCGCAGTACCCTTAGAACGAATCATTCCTCTACCAACAATTGCTATAAGCGCAAGTCCGTCTTCAATTGCAACAGAGTCGGGAGTTGTTTTAAGGCAAATTGAGCGCACAATGCGGTCTTTGAGATTTTCAATTGCAGATGTGCTGACAACAACGCTCATTGTGTCAATACCGGAGGGAAGATGCTCAAAGGGAAGCTGGCAGTCCTCGAGTACTGACAAAATCTTTTTGCCAAAACCTATCTCAGCATTCATCATATCTTTTTCAATGTGTATAACGGAAAAACCGGTTTTGCCTGCGATGCCTGTTATAACATTTTCAGAGGAGTAATCGGTAGTTGAGGAAATAATCATCGTACCCGGATCATCGGGCTTGTTGGTATTTCGGATGTTTATCGGGATGCCTGCAAAACGAACAGGGAAAATAGCTTCTTCGTGAAGAACGGTAGCACCCATATACGAAAGTTCACGAAGCTCGCGGTATGTAATGGTTTCAATTACCTTGGGAGAGTCAACTATGCGTGGGTCCGCCATAAGAAAGCCAGAAACATCCGTCCAGTTTTCGTATATATCTGCATTTACTGCGCGCGAAACGATAGAGCCTGTAACATCGGAGCCGCCGCGCGAGAATGTCTTGATAGTGCCGTTAGGCATAGAGCCGTAGAAACCGGGAATAACCGCCTGCTTGTGGTTGCGAAGAATTGCAGAAAGAGTTACGTTTGTACGCTCGGCATCAAATGCGCCGTTTTCCTGAAAGAAAATCACGCTTGCTGCATCAATAAAGTCGTAGCCGAGGTAGTTTGCAAGAATAATACCGTTGAGGTATTCGCCGCGGCTTGCGGCATAGTCGCGGCCGGGCTGATGCATAAACGCGCCCTTGATGCGGTTGTATTCCTTACTCATATCAAGAGTTAAGCCAAGGTCGGAAATAATTGACTCGTATCTGTCTATAATTTTGTCAAAATCTTCGTCAAATTCTTCTCCGCGCATTGCATTTTCAAAGCAGGAGTAAAGCATATCTGTTACTTTTGTGTCACCGTCAAAGCGTTTGCCGGGAGCGGAGGGGACAACGTATCTGCGCGCAGAATCTGCGTGTATGATTTCGGCTACCTTCTTAAACTGAGTGGCGTCTGCAAGTGAAGAGCCGCCGAATTTAATAACTTTTACGTTCATTTTGTTCTCCTTGTAGAACCGAAAATATAGTTATAATACTACATTAAACATTATATGTCTATAAAAAAAGTATGTCAATTGACAAATTATGAGTTTTCAAGATATTTTTCCGCCTGCAATTTGAACAATTTGCAGTAAGCACCATCGTTTTCCATCAATGTATGGTGGTTTCCTTGCTCGATTATTCTACCATTCTGCATCACGATGATTTCATCTGCTGCCACTGCGCTTGAAAGCCTGTGGGAAACAAAGAGCGTGGTTTTTCCGTTGCGCAGTGTATCAAATTGTTTGAAGATTTCGGCTTCTGCAATCGGGTCAAGAGAAGCGGTAGGCTCATCGAGTATAAGAATTTCTGAGTCTTTATAGAAAGCGCGTGCTATTGAAACCTTTTGCCACTGTCCTATCGAAAGGTCGGTTGCATTCTTTTCAAATATTCTCATAAGAGGTGTATCGATGCCGTCGGGAAGTTTAGATATAAAGTCGTTTGCGGCACTTTGCTCTACAGCATATTGCACTCGGCTGTCGTCATAAGGAGCGTGAATATCTCCAAATGTGATGTTTTCACGCAGAGTAACTGCATATTTTGCAAAGTCCTGAAAAACGATGCCGAACATTGCGTAAAGCTCGTTTACATCATATTCCTTGATGTTTCTGCCATCAAGTAGAATTTCTCCCTCGGTTGGATCGTAAAGGCGTGTTAGAAGTTTAATGAGAGTGGTTTTTCCTGCACCGTTAAGTCCGACAAGCGCATAGGATTTTCCACCCTGCAAGAACAAATTTAGGTTGTCAATGACCTTGCGCTGCATACCCGGATATGCAAAACTTATGTTTTTAAACTCAATTGAATGTGCAACCCCGTTTTCTGGAATTAAAGCAGGGGAAACG
>JAZSKM010000138.1:0-4516 GCA_045534835.1 Eubacteriales bacterium
ACTACCGGGCCATATGGTGGAAGTTGAGGGGCTCGAACCCCCGACCCTCTGCTTGTAAGGCAGATGCTCTCCCAGCTGAGCTAAACTTCCATATCTAAAGGCTCGAAAGATTCAACCGGCCTCGCGACAGTTGATATTATAACACGGCCTGATTTCTTTGTCAACACTTTTTTTAATATTTTTTCAAAAAAAATTCACGCCACAACATATGAGATTTTATTGACAAAAATGCCCACATATTGTATCATTAAGGTAGTATATTTTAGAGGTGAACGCTATGATTAAAATTGAACACGGCTGTGTAATGAATCTCGAAAACGCTATCCGCGGCGCTCGCAATCCACTTAACTCCTGGGCGCGCAGCGACAGCGCCTATGACGAAAATGGCAACTACATCCTCGGCGAAAACGACCTCGACCTTGCAAAAAGACTTTGCAGCGCGGGCAGTGACCACAGAAAGTTTATGCGACAAATTCTTGTATGCGTAGACATAACCGCGCCCCTTTACTGGTGGAAGGAATTTGACACCTACAAGGTTGCAACCGTTGCAAACTCTACAAGCACTATGCATAAAATCCACGCAAAGCCCTTTGAGCTTTCTGACTTTTCAACAGACCATATGACAGACGGCGCTGCGGCAGCGTTTGAAAAGTATGTTGCATTTATCGAAGAAACAAGACTTAAATATATGGAAAACAAGGATAAGGCATACTGGTACGACCTCATCCAGCTTCTGCCCTCCTCTTACAATCAGCTCCGCACGATTACAATGAATTACGAAACTCTTGTTAACATCTACTACGCAAGAAAAACTCACAAGCTTGAAGAGTGGCATACTATGTGCGACTGGATACTTACCCTCCCCTATGCAAAGGAGCTTATCCTCTGTAAGGGCGAATAAAAAACTAAAAGCGTTTGGCTCTTGCCAAACGCTTTGTTTATTTTTCAAGTTGCCTTTCAATTTTAAAATGCCAGAAATTACTCTTCAGCCGACGGCTCTTCGCCTTCTTTTTCGGGAATGGGCATCATATTAGCTTGCGCCTCAAGCATATCAGCCTCCAGCCTCTTCATAAACTGCTTCATACCAATAGGAGCAACAAAAATAGAAATGCCGCCGATAACATGGAAGAAGAACAAAGAACCGAACGTGGGCATCTGCAGGGGAGAGTACTGGAGCATCTTGGCAATTCCGAAGAACCAGGCAAATGCTACGTTTGACCAGCGGAATATCAATAAGCTTACATAAGCAAACAAACCGTATGCAATAAGATTTGCCGCAAAGAACACGATGGTACTGTTGAGGTCAAAGTAGCAGTCACGCATTCTCAGAACATTGAAAATGAGGAACACAATCCACGCAAGTGTTATTGCTATAGTAACCACCGGCTTTGTATTGAGGAATTTCATCAGGTTAAACGCGGTTACAAGAGCCGACATTGCAAGCGAAGAAAGAATCAACTCAAGAAAGCGTCTGCCGGTGGCAATAAGAAAGTTCAAGAATCTCAAACCAGTAATCTCCTTTTGGAAAATTTAACGGATATATTATACTACAAAAAGATGCCATAGTCAACAGCATCACCAAAAAAGGAACTTAGCAAGAAGCGAAAGCACCTCTTCCTTGCTCTTTTCGGGCGCTGCAGAAAGTATCTTTTTGATGCGGTAGCTTATCGTATTTTCTGCGATAAACAGCTTTGCCGCGATTTTAGAATAGCTTTCCTTATTTATTACCTCGCGCAGGATACGTATATCCAGCTTATCACAGCCTGCAAGCAGCCTTTCAACGAGCAGCACCTTTTCAACCTCGGGATCGCGGAAAAAGTCTATTCCGGGCGCGGGATCAAAGGTGGGTGGCGTGTGCGGCAGGCGGATCTCGACAAGGTCATAGTTGTTATCGAGTATCTCACACTGCATAAGGAAGGAAAGTGCGGATATCGACGGATTGGACTTGAGCATACGGTATGCGCTTATCGACATCTGCCCCGCTTCAAAGCTCTTTACGTGCGCGACCGCGATATTATGTACCTCAAGATTTGAAAGCACGGTGTCGCCAAATGAAGCAAGCTGAATGTTCCGAGGAATTTCTATGCCTATATCCACAAGTCTGCGCATAAGAATTACAGCAGAAACGTCGTTTGCGCAGAGGACAGAGTCGTATTTTTCTATGTTCGCTATGATTCTTTCACAAGCTTCGCTCATATCGCCGTCATAGTGATAGATATCCTCCTCGCGCCCTCCGCAGGAAAGAAAGTTTGACACCTTTTGTCGGTCGGTAGAGCTCTTGCGGTTTACCGCAAAAAACGCAGTGGCTCTCGCTCCGCGGTCGAAAAGATACTTCATAAGCTTTCTTGAAGCATCCTCATAGTCCATCGTTATAAAGCTTGCAAACGGAAATTCCTTCTGATAATTGGCGATAGACAAAACTATTGGGTATACATCCGAGGCGTAGAGCAGAGTCATATAGTGAGATGCCCAGCCAAGCGAGGAGCCAAGCATAACAACGTGCGTATCATCAAAATCCGGCTGGTGAATAAACGCAGCATCGGTATGCACCTCGACTGTAATGTTTTTTCTCTTCGCCTGCGACGTAATTCCCTTGATATAATTCGTGCACCAATGGGATGACATAAATGACGGTTCAACTAACACATGCATTCTGCGTTTCTCCTTGTCAATCCGTATCAATTTGATATAATTATAACAAATATTCACAAAAAGGTCAACGCGAACGCTTATTTTTTTCACTTTCTGAGATATTTTTTTCCATATAACTTGTATTTTTCAGGAAACTGTGTTAAAATGTTATATACCAAATTAAAAAAGGAGTGCTTTTTTATGAAAAAAATAATCGCTCTTCTTCTCGCCGCGGTTATGTGCCTTTCCTTTGTGGCATGTGGCGGTGACGTGGAAGAAACAAAGCCGGTTGTAGACGTAACCGATGCAACCGATGATGATGCAGAAATGCCTGACATCCCGCTCACATACGACTATGATGGATATGAGTTCACCTTCCTCTCCTGCGGTAACCAAAGATATCTTGAACTCAGCGTTGACGAGGAGTCCTCCATTCCGCTTGACAACGCTATGTACAAGCGCAAGGCTAAGATGGAGCAGGACTACAACATCGAGATCGAAGAAGTCTCCGAGTTCTCTTATTCCAGCGGCGGCGGTCCCGGCTTTAAGAGAATTTCCAATCAGGTAAACTCCGGCGACTATACATATGACACTGCACTTATAGCAGGTTATGACGTATCCGTGCTTGCATACGGCGGATACCTCTACGATATGGCTTCAGTTCCGACTATCAACCTCGAAAAGAGCTGGTGGGACCAGAACGCTACCGAGAGTACCTCTGTTAAGGGAACAGTTTTCTTCACCACCGGTGACCTCACTGTTTCTAACAACAAGCAGGCTTTCGCGCTGATGTTTAACAAGAAGCTTCTCTCTAACTACAACCTTGAATCTCCCTATGATCTCGTTTACAACGGCGAGTGGACTTTTGAAAAGCTCGGCGAAATGGTTAAGGCTGTTGGCGAGGACCTCAATCAGGACGGCACATATGACACCGAGGACCTCTACGGTCTTCTCGTATGGGACGACTCTATCGTAGGTGTTGTTAATGCTGCAGGTCAGCGTTGCTGTACCATCAACGATGAGGGTATTATTGAGCTTACATTCTATAATGAAAGCACACTTTCTGCGCTTGAGCAGTATGCCGAAATCGCATATGACGAGCAGCACGCAATTCACTGGCAGCGTTTCGCTGACGATGCAGCAACTGCCATCTGGCAGAGCGACCGCGGTCTGTTTAACGCAAGCCGCGTAGAGTCCATCATCAGCTACCGTGAAATGGAAAGTGACTTCGGCGTACTTCCTTATCCGAAGCTCAATGTTCAGCAGGAGAACTATTACTCCACCGTTGCTGCATACGGTACTCCTTATGTTTGTCTGCCCCTTATGCAGGAGGATATCGAGCGCACCGGTACTCTTACCGAGGCTCTTGCATACCACGGTCAGAAGATAATTCTCCCCGCACTCTATGACGTATCCCTTATCGGTCAGGGTACAAGAGATGAGGACTCCGAGGGTATGCTCGACATCATCTTCGACAACCTCGTTTACGACATCGGTTACATCTACCAGATCGGTCCCTACAACAAACAGCTTATCTACAAGCTCCGTGACCGCGATGCTAACTTCACCTCTATGTACGATACCTACAAGACCGCTTCTCAGGCAATGCTTAACCTTATCAACAAGGCTTATGACGATGCCGTTGCTGAGTGGCAGCAGTAAATCTACAAATAAAAAAACACCGCAAAGTGGGTTGTTCATAAAGGAAACCCATAAAAAAAGTCGTTCTCACGAACCGTGAGAGCGACTTTTTTGCTATTGCTAGCACCACCACGCGTCATTCTACGAGCAAATACGACCTTCGGTCGATGCGAAGTTTCGCCCCACGAGATCCAAACGCTAGCGCGTTTGCCCTGCGGGTTTCGACTCCGCTTCGCTTCGCTCA
>JAZSKM010000193.1:0-7397 GCA_045534835.1 Eubacteriales bacterium
CTGGGTATGCTGCTCTATTCCGCCTTAAAAAGAACAAAAATCCGCTTCATATGAAGCGGATTTTTGTTCTTTTTAAGGCGGAATAGAGCAGCATACCCAGTATATATGCAGAGATTATCTCGCCTATACCAACAGTTGCAAAAAGGAAGAGAAAAGACTCCTTTGCACCGTAAACTGTCATAAGCACGGGCGGAATTATCAGTGCGTTGCTTATTACGGTAGGCAGGGGAACAAGCCAGATGTATCTGCGTAAAAGGTAACCGAGGGCTGCACCGATAAGCGTTGCGATACTGCCGAAAATGATGTCCCACAGAGCGCCGCCTACTAAAAAATTGCTTATCATGCAACCGACAGCAAGTCCCGGCACGGCGGCAGACGTAAACGCAGTGAGTACACACAGTGCCTCGGAAAAGCGCACCTGAACTACACCGCTGTCAAGCCCGAAAAGGCGCGCGATAAGTGTTAAAAGTACATAAATTGCCGCGATAATCGCCGCGTGTGTAAGAAATTTCACCTTTTTGTTCATATTAAGTTCTCCTTTAGTTTTGTTTTACGTGAGGAAGGTTTCGAACTCACGAATGACATTCTACCACAAAGATTACGAAAATGCAATATGATATTAATATTGAAATTATTTTCCTACTATGTTAAAATTATTTTAACCAGAGAGCAATGATTATCCTGTGTCAAAAAGGAGCAAGGCAATGATACTTAGGGAAGAATATTTTACTATGGCAGACGGTGTCCGTCTTTATACAAGAATTGTTTTGCCTGAGGAAAATGGGAAATTCCCTATCGTTTTTGTCCGTACACCTTATTCCGAAGCACGTAACGGCGAACCGTATCCTATAGAAAAGTATAAAGACAATTTATATATAAAAAACGGTTATGCTATTGTTTATCAGCATACAAGAGGCCGCGGCGACAGCGAAGGCGTATGCACACCTCACGATGAACGTAATGACGGACTTGATACGCTTGAAATAATCCGCTCTCTTCCGTTCTACAACGGCGAAATATACATAACCGGCGGAAGCTATCTTGCATTGGTTCATATGTGTTATCTTAACACAAATCCTCACGATATAAAGGCGGCGGCTTTAAGTATTCAGGCAGACAGAATGTATTACAGGAACTACACAAACGGATGCTGCTATAAATACTGCAACCCTGCTTGGTGGCTCAATATGCTTGAAAACCGTTATCCCGAGCAAAAACCCTTGGAAGAAGTCTTGTACAGACCGTATTACAAACTTATGGAGAGGGCAGTCGGTGAGGATGTCCCTGAATTTACCAATTTGCTGCTCAATGATGAGTACAACGATTTCTGGAAAAACGATCCGAGAACGTATGTAGGCGATAATCTGAAAATTCCTACTTTGTTTTCAGAGGGTTGGTATGATTTTTACGTAGACGCTATGTTTTCTATGTGGGGCAGAATTCCTGAAGAAACAAAGGCAAAATCTGCGCTTGTAGTTGGCCCGTGGGGACATGCCACAGCGGTGAGCAAGAATGCGGAATATCCCTTGGAAAACGGAAATATACCTGCCGATTATGTTGTGAAATTTTTCAACAGTGTAAGAGATAATACGCCGTATGAGGAATTTGAGCTTGGAAAGGTAAATTACTATTCTATCGGCGGCGATTATTGGACGACGGATAAACCGCAAAAGCAGGAATTGAAGCTGTACTTCAATAACGATAATACCTTGGCAAAAGAAAGCTTGTGCGTGGGCCGTCAGAGTTATATCTATGATCCTGACAAGCCGTTAAACTGCTTTAGACATCATAATATCTTCAAAGCGGAAGAGGCGGGTACGGTAGACGGAGTTTTATCCTTTATATCTGCACCGTTTGAAGCGGACACCGATTTTTACGGAAAAATCAAGTGGAATATGAAGGTAAAAACCGATTGCGACGACACTGCATTCTTTATGCGTGTTTATATGGTCGAAGACGGCGTAGCGTATAACCTGACACAGACAATAACCTCCCTTTCTTATATGAATAAGGACTATATTGCAGGCGAAGAATGTCAGATAAATGTTTCTACTCCTCCTATCGGATTTACTGTTAAAAAGGGTAATTCCCTGAGGGTAGATATTGCCTCGCACAGCGGTATTTATGTTCCGCATTCCAACACCAAAGGCCACTGGGCGAAGGTTACAGAAGCAAAAATTGCAAAAAATAACGTTATATGCGATGAAGAGGCATATATTTCACTTCCTGTAAAATGATTTTTTAAGGAGTATCAATTGAAATATTATCTTATAGTTTTAGCGACATTTTTGTTCACAGCGGCAATAGTTTTCTCCGTTTTTGCTGTGACTGCCTCTGCTGCAGAGGAAAAGGCTGTTTACTATTATGTAAACTCGGTTACCGGTGATGACCGCGGCAACACAGGTCTTAGTGCTGCATCCCCTGTAAAGACCTTTACGCGCGCTTGCAATCTTGCAAAGAATGCAAGCGCAGACGTTGCGTACATAGTTATCACCAACGAGTATTCTATTTCCACTGCTACTGAGGTAGCGCATCCGAATATCCGTTTTGTCATAACGACGAATGACGGCAAGGTTGACTATGCAAAAACGAAAGGTGCAAAGCTCGTTTTCGGCACGTCTAACCGCTATTACCTTTCTGGCGATACGACATTTGAAAACATCACGATGGAGTATACCGCGACACTGAATTTTGTCGCGAGATACAATCCCATTACTATGGGTGAGGGCGTAAACACCGTTCGCATTGATACAAGCAGCCGCACCGATGCTGGCGCTTATATCGTTGGCGGATGGCAGACACCTGATGACGGCGTTGACACCACGCTTGACTCGCATATTACGATAAAGAGCGGCGATTTTTATGTTGTTGTCGGCGGCTCTCGTCAGTACGCGGCATCCAGCAGCGGCGGCCACCATTACACGGGCACACACCATATAACCGTTGAGGGCGGAAATATTGACACTCTTTACGGCGGCACGATGAAAAACCACTGGAGCAACAATGTTGTAATCAATGTCAGCGGCGGATATGTCGAAACGCTCTATGCTGCGGGCGATGAAACCCGCAGAGTCGAAGGTGATGCAACCGTTACCCTTAGCGGCGGCACTGTTGACAATGTCAATATAAACAACGTTCTGGGAAATGCCACTGTCAATGCACTTGGCACTAAGATTGGAAAAATGAGCGCATATTATCATAGTCTGGGCATTGCAGACGGGGCGACAAGCGGCGCTAAAAAGGCGCTGAACTATTCGTCATTTGCTTACACCGCTGATGAGGTTGCAAGCTTTGAAGGCTTTGACACGATAAGCAATGCAGCTTATGTTTTTGCATCTGCTGCAGGCGGCGGTGACGGTATGAGCGAGAGCGCTCCCACTTCCTTTGAGGAGGCATATGCGGCGGCGGTAAAGAATGATGCATCTATTATGCTGATTTCCGATATCACGCTCGCAAACTTTGCCGAGCCTGAGCATAGCCAGACCGTTACGGTAACTTCTATAAATGCTTCAACCATTACTTTTAGCGGAAAATATACTCTCGGCGGCAAAACCGTGTTTGACAATCTCACGCTTGAAGGCGAGTGTACCTTTGATGCATCGACGGGCAAACTTGTTATCGCTAAAACCTGCACCGTAAACGGCACTTATAAGGCAAAAGGCGCCATTGACACCCACGGCGGTATATTTACCGAAATAGCAGATGCAACCGACGTTCAGTTACGCGGCGGCAAGGTCGGTAACATCATCGGCGGCGAAAATGCTACTGTTGAAATTTTCGGCGGAAACGTAGAAAGCGTGGTATCTGCGGACAGTGCTTCTGACAGTTTTACATTTACCATGGTGGACGGAACGGTAGATAAATTTGAAATATGCAATATAAAGAACGGCTTTAATCTTAACATTTTCGGCGGCGAGGTGAAAGAATATGCCGCAGCCGGTGAAAATGCACGCGGTAAAGCCAGACTTTCAGGCAAGACACTTTCCGACCTTGGCGCGCTCTCATCACTCGTTGACCTTGATGAAGGTAGCGTATTCTTTATCAGCGACGGTGCGGACGGCTCAGGCAGAAGCGCAAATGACCCGTCATCATCACTTGCGGCTGCCTACACAGCGCTCAGCGAAAAGGGCGGCACTATAGTTGTAGT
This sequence comes from Eubacteriales bacterium, assembly GCA_045534835.1. Lineage (GTDB taxonomy): Bacteria > Bacillota > Clostridia > Oscillospirales > CAG-272 > UMGS902. Next base: position 4,148 of record JAZSKM010000193.1, read on the forward strand.
CGGTAAATTTACCGTCGGTCGCGTAGGAACCCTTAAAGCGAATAAAGAAAAGATAACGCTTACCTCGGTTTACGGCGGCGTAGATTATAGCAAGACAAACGGTGCAGAGCTTGTGCTTGAAAGCAATCTTTCTCTTGCGGGCGAGACCGAGTTTAAGGATATTACTATCCGCTCTGCCGCAAAAAATGTAATTATGTTTGCAAACGGCAATAAGCTCACGCTTGGCGATGGCATCACATCCTATATGCACAAGGACTCCGAGACCTACGTGACGATAGTGGGAGGCTCGGTATCGCCATCGAAGAGCGCTACAACCGATGTTACTATTAACAGCGGAATATGGCAGCGCGTGTACGGCGGTGACAATTCGGGCGGCAGCACCGATATCACCGTAAAGCTCACCGTAAACGGCGGCGAGTTTGTGGAGCCTTTAGTGCTTGGCAGTGCTGACAGCTTTAATGGCAGTATAAATGCCGTGATAAACGGCGGTAAATTCTATCAGGGTATCTATGCCGCAACTCTTGGCAGTAACCAAAGCCGTTTTGACGGTATTGTAAGGCTCACATTTAACGGCGGCATCCCTTATGCAACCGTAGGTGTTGCAAAGGGAAGCGTTGGTACATATAACGGCAGCTTTGATGTTACCGTAAATGGCGGCGAGTGGGGACATCTCGTAGAACTTCGCGGCAGCGAGGGACTAAACGGAAATATGACCTCCTCGCTTTCCGGCAGTATCGACTTTGATGCCGAAATAGAGGGAAATGTAGAGTTCACTAACCCCATACGCCAAAACGGTGCTGACCCGTGGCTTTTCTACCACGACGGCTTCTATTATTACACCGCAACCCAAGGTCACTCGCTCGGCATCGCGCGCGCGGCAAACATAGGCGACCTTCAGTATGCCGAATACGTCATAGTCTACACGCCCCGTGACGGCGAAATGTGGTCTAAAAATGTGTGGTCACCCGAAATTCACTATTACACTGATGAGGAAATAGGAGAGGGCAACGGCGGCTGGTACTGCTACATCGCCTGCGATAACGGCGATAATGTTTATCACCGTATGTACGTTATCAAGTGCCTTGACGGTGACAATCTCTTTGGCAGATGGGGCAACCCCGTGACCGGCGAGGTCAATGTGCCGCAGGCGATAATAGCCGAGGATATCGAGGATTTTGAAAACACCTGGGCGGCAGGACAGACCGATATCCGCATAAACGGCAAACTCTATATGATGTATGTAACCGAAACCGGCAGATACAGAAAGGGCGACGGCTTTTATCAGACAGAAAACCTTGTTGAGATGACTAACCCGTGGACTATAGTCGGTCAGTCGTCTGTCATTTGCAGACCTGAGTATGACTGGGAAAAGGGCGGCTCCGAGACCGGTACCGCACCGCAGGTCGTTGAGGGCGGTACCGCGGTCTATGCCGATGACGGCACTATTTATATCATCTATTCGGGCAGCGGCTACTGGACTACCGAATACCAACTTGGTCAGCTTAAGTATCTCGGCGGCGATCCGCTTGATATAAACAACTGGGAGAAAAAGCCGACCTCTATTCTTTACAAATCCGATGAGGTAAACGGTTCGGGCCACGCATCGTATGTACGCGACCATAACGGTGTTGACTGGATATGCTACCACGGCTATATCGGCAAGGATACTTCAAGCGGACGTTATGCATTCGTTGAGCCATATACCGCGGATAAAAACGGAGTAGTTATCGCTGACGGAAGCGGACATCCCGCGCCGCTCAGCACGGTTTATACCTCGAAAATCAATCCTTTACCTCTTTCGGAGAGGGCAAGCGGCTTTAACGCGGAAAAAGCATCTGTTGAGATTAAAATGACAGTTAACAGTATGACCGCTTATGTAAACGGCATTGCTAAAACTCTTGATGCGGCACCTGTTATCAAAAACAGCCGCACGATGCTTCCCGTACGTTTTGTTGCCGATAACCTCGGTGCTACTGTAAATTGGGACGGCGCTACAAAGACCGTAAGCGTTAAGAGTGCAGATGTTTCCATAGAGATAGTTATCGGTGCCACTACCGCTAAGGTAAACGGAGAAACGGTTGAGCTTGATTCACCTGCGTACATTGAGCCGTCAAACAATCGTAGCTATCTACCCGTACGTGTTATTGCGAAAAAACTTGGCGCAACTGTTACCTGGGACGATGCAAGCAAGACAGCAACACTCAAAAAATAAAGTAAAAATGACCTCGGCAAAAGCCGAGGTCATTTTATCTTTTATCTTAGAACAAGCCGGTAATTCTTCCGTCTTCGTCAACGTCAATCTTTTCTGCTGCGGGAACCTTGGGGAGACCGGGCATAGTCATAATGTCGCCGGTAAGAACTACAAGGAAGCCTGCGCCTGCGGAAATCTTGACATTCTTTATAGTTACGGTAAAGCCTTCGGGCGCGCCGAGCTTTGTCGGGTCGTCGGAGAATGAGTACTGCGTTTTTGCAACACAGATGGGGAGCTTGTCATATCCGAGCGCGGTGAGTGCGTCAATCTGCTTCTTTGCCGCGGGGAGGACATTTATCCCGTCGCCGCCGTAGATACGCTTAACAACGGTTTCAATCTTATCCTCGATAGTGCCGTCAAGCTCATAGGAGAAGGAGAAGTCGTTTGGCTCTTCACAGAGCTTTACTACTTCGTTTGCAAGCTCGATGCCGCCTTCGCCGCCCTTAGCCCATACGTCAGAGAGAACTACGTTTACGCCGAGCGCGCGGCACTTTTCAATAACGAGCTCGACCTCCTTATCAGTATCGGTGGGGAAGCGGTTTACAGCAACTACAGAGGGGAGCTTGTATACATTCTTGATGTTTGAAACGTGGCGGAGAAGGTTGGGCAGACCTTTTTCAAGCGCTGTGAGATTCTCAGTTCCAAGCTCGGTCTTTGCAAGACCGCCGTGCATCTTGAGTGCGCGAATGGTAGCGACAATAACTACTGCAGAGGGGGTAAGGCCTGCAAGACGGCACTTGATGTCAAGGAACTTCTCAGCACCGAGGTCAGCACCAAAGCCTGCTTCGGTAACTGCATAGTCGCCGAGCTTCATTGCAAGCTTGGTTGCAGTAACAGAGTTACAGCCGTGAGCAATGTTTGCAAAAGGACCGCCGTGTACGAGTGCGGGAGTGCCCTCAAGAGTCTGAACGAGATTGGGCTTGAGCGCATCCTTGAGGAGCGCGGTCATTGCCCCCTGTGCGTTGAGGTCGCCGCAGCGAACGGGCTTGTCATCGTATG
>JAZSKM010000166.1:0-9768 GCA_045534835.1 Eubacteriales bacterium
TATCCGCAATCTTTCAAAGGGATATAAGCAGCGCGTGGGAATTGCCGCGGCGCTTGTCGGCAATCCTCCGCTTATCATTCTGGACCGGCAAGTCGGATCGTAGCCATGTCGTTCGGGGAGCCAAGGAGTTGTCAGGAGCTTTTGTCTTCCTAAGACCCGCTTGGCCTCCGACTTTATCCGCAATCTTTCAAAGGGATATAAGCAGCGCGTGGGAATTGCCGCGGCGCTTGTCGGCAATCCTCCGCTTATCATTCTGGACGAGCCTACGATAGGACTTGACCCGAAGCAGATAATCGAGGTGCGAAACCTTATACGCACGCTCGGCCGCGACCATACCGTTATCCTGTCCACCCACATTCTTTCGGAGGCGCAGGCGGTGTGTGACAGAATGATAATAATTGACCACGGACGTATCGTTGCAGACGGCAGAACAGATGAGATAAATCAGTTTATCAAGGACAATCGCCGTTATAAGGCGCTTATCTGCGGCCCAATGACCGAGGTGCTTGCACTTATAAGGCGTCTGCCCGGCGTTGTGTGGTGCGAAGCCCTCTCCGAGCGAGAGGGAGATGCGGTAGCATTCGCGATTGAGGCTGAGAGCGGTATTGACATCCGCAAATCGCTATTCTATGCGCTTGCGGAGAAAAACTGGCCGATTATGGGACTTGAGGCTATGGGAATGAGCCTTGAGGACGTATTTATAAAGCTTGTTGACAGGGAGGGGAAATAATGGTTGCCATTTATAAAAGAGAGCTGCGCTCCTATTTTGTAAGCGCGTTGGGATATGTTTTCCTCGCTGTTATACTTGCGCTTGGCGCTGTCGCGTTCTCGCTGACAACGCTCCTTTCCTCCACAAACGACGTTTCAACATATTTTCAGATAATGCTCTGTATACTTATGGTTGCGCTCCCCGTGCTTACTATGAAGCTTTTTGCAGAGGAACGCAAGCTTAAGACCGAGCAGCTTTTGCTGACTGCACCTATTTCGATTGGCTCTATGGTCTTTGCAAAATTCCTTGCGGCTTTCACAGTGTTTTCGGGCGCAAATCTGCTCTGCTCGTTTTTCTATATCACACTTTTCCGCTACAGTGACCCCGAGGGCGGCATAATTTTGGGTAACATTATCGCAATTTCGCTGGTCGGAGCTGCGTTTATTGCTATCGGTATGTTCGTTTCCGCGCTTACTGAAAATCAGCTTGCCGCGGCACTCGGCACGTTTGGAATCCTGCTTGCTATGCTCGGCATCGGATTTTTGAACGCGGTTATCCCGTGGTATCCCGTGCGTTTTGTGCTCGGTTGGCTGTCGGTTTTCACACGCTACACTAACTTCACCAATGGATTTTTCGATTTTCCAGCGCTTTTCTACTACATCTCCGTCTGCTTTGTATTTCTGTTTGTGACCTGCAGGATATACGAGCGCCGCAGATATGTTGCGTAAAGGGGGCGACGGTATGAACATTTTAAAGAGAAGAAATTTTAAGTATTCCTCGACATCCGCTGCCTTTACAGCAGTGGTTATTGTGCTTATAATGCTGCTTAACGCGGCGCTTACCGTGCTCGGCACTCGCTATTCGCTCTACATAGACCTTACCGATACGTCTCTCTGGACACTCTCAAAAGAGGCAAAAGAGGTTATTTCCACCGTCGAGGGAGAAGTTACCATAACCTTCTGCCACGACGAGGACAAGATAGACGAGTCGCGGACTATGAGCTATATCAGCCGTACGGCGAAGGAGCTTGAAAAGGAGTTTCCGAATATTCACGTGCGCTATATAAACTCGGTGCTTGAGCCGCAGCTCCTCAAAGACTATAAGTACAACACCGTTTCTACCATTTCGACAACGAATGTTATCGTTGAACGCGGCAATCCCGAAGAGCGCGCCGAGGGTGAGGTACCCTCCGACTTCCGCGTTTATGCGGCGGATGCCTTCTACATCACCGACACAAACACAGGTGATGTGTGGGCATACAACGGAGAGGAGATTTTTGCCGCAGCAGCCCTCGCGGTAACGGCTGACGAAACTCCCACTGCCTACTTCACCACCCGTCACGGCGAGAGCGTTGACGCGGCGTTTGCAAACACTATTGTCAAAGCGGGCTTTGACGTAAAGACCATCGACCTTGCTACAGAGGATGTCGCCGAGGACTGCCGTATGATAATCATAAACGATCCCAAATGGGACTTTGCAGGCTATAACATCTACGACAAGGATGCAGTAAGCGAAATTGCAAAGATTGACGAGTTCCTCGAAAAGGGCGGCACTCTTATGGTGTTTAAGAATCCGCAAACCGAGTATCTTAAGAATCTTGAGGAGTTCCTTTACGAGTGGGGTGTAGTTTTCGGAGAGGGTACTGTCACCGATACGCAGAACTCTATTACTATGGACGGTACAGCACTCGTAGCATCCTATCCGTCAGGCACTCTTGCAGCAAGCGTGCATAAGGAGATAAGCACGCTTCCCGTTCCGCCAAAAACTATAGTTAAAAACGCATCGCCCATCTACGTTTCCGAGCTTTATACAGAGGGACGGAGTGAAGAGGGCGTGTCTACAAATTCGTATGTCTATAGCGGTAACAACGCATACCGTGAGCTTTCCGCGGTGCTCGTTTCATCCCCCGATGCATCGGTCGTTTCCTATGGCGAAACGCTTGACAGCGCAGGAAACTACAACCTTATGACACTGACCTGCGATACCAACACGCGGGATAATGACCTCTACCACGCGTATGTTTTAGCGGCGGCTACCACCCGATTTACCACCGCTGACTACCTTGAGTCAAACACCTATGCAAACGAGGATATCATATACTACGCGCTCCGCGTAATGGGCCGCGAGAAGATTCCTGCAAACATCGAGTTCAAGGAATTTTCAAATACCAGGATTGAAGATATGACCTCGGCGCAGGCGATACGTGATACTATTCTTCTCGTAACCGTTATGCCTTTGTCCTTTGCAGTTTGCGGTATAGTTATCACGACAAGGAGAAAATACAGATGAGAAATCGCCTTACTTTAACCTGTATTATCCTTGCTTTATGTATAGTTTTCGCTATCGTGTACGCCCTTGTTATTATGCCTGAGCCAAAGGCACCTGACTCCGCCGAGGAAACGACAACCCTGCTTGCAGGCGAGGTAGAAGGCTATGGCGGCAGGGTGCAGATGTTTGAACACATCGAGATAAAGGATGTGGCGAGCGTGTATGTTCACAACAGCCACGGCGAATACAAAATAGTAAACGAGGGAGATTCAAACCTCGTTATCGAGGGGTATGAGCATATCCTGCTTGATGGTGAAAAGCTGACACAGATGATACTTAACGCAGGCTACACCCTCTCCACCTTTAACGCTAACGTAAATGAAGAGGACTTTGCAAAATACGGCCTTGCTAAAGGTGAGAGCGATGCTTATTTTGTGCTTACCTCTACTGCAGGCAAGCGTTATACCGTGTATATCGGCGACAAAACTCTCGCGGGCGACGGCTACTACGCGCGCTACGAGGGTAGAAACGCAATTTATGTGCTTGACGACAGCATCGAGCGCGACCTGCTCGCAGGCGTTGAAAATCTGGTGAATCCTTTGCTCACATATCCGTCTACTATTGACAGCTACTACCTTGTCCGCAACTTCGTGCTTACTCACGGCAATGAAATTTTCATAAAAGCAGACTACCTCAATCCCGATATGCGTGACGAGCTTGCGGCAACTAGCGTGCATCAGCTTTCGGTCCCCGGCGATTACCCCGCGGGCGAGAATTATGATGATGTGCTTGCAATATTCTGCTCCTTTACGGGGAGCGAGGTGCTGTCTATTGACATAAGCGAGGAGTCGCTTGCAAAATACGGGCTTGCCGAGCCTGCATATCAGCTTTATTTTGATAACACGTTGCTCGATGGTGAAGGTAACCCCGCAAGCCTTGTTTCAAACCTTGTAGCCTTCAGTGAAAAGCAGAGGGACGAGGACGGCAGTTACTTCTACTACGCGGTGTCATACCTTTTTGGTATAATAGCAAGAGTTGAGGCGATAAACTTGGACTTTCTCTCATGGGAGCTTGACAAGTGGGTAAGCTCCTCGATATTCCAGGTGAATATTATGAATGTTTCCTCGCTTAAGCTCCTCGGCAAGGACGTTGATGCTGAGTTTGTCCTTAGCGGCGATACTAACGATGCCCTCTCGGTTACGGATATGGTAAGCGGAGTAACCCCAGAAATGTCAAACTTCCGTAGCTTCTGGAGGGTGCTGCTGTCCGTAACGCATGACGGTGCAGTAAGCATAAGCGAAACGGAGATAAGCGACCTTGTAAATGACGAAAGCAATCTTCTGCTTGAAATGACCGTCACCACAAGGGCAGGGCGAGAGCGTGTTTATCGCTTCTATCCGTATACCGACCGCCGCGTTTACTATACCGTAAACGGCAGCGGCGAGTTCTACCTGTCAAATACCCTGCTGTATAAGGCGATTTCGGATGCAAACCGCGTTATAAACGGCGAAACTGTAGATGCCGATTCAAGGTATTGATATTCCTATACAAAAAGCAGCCGCGCTGACAGCGCGGCTGTTTTTGTTATTCATATCTCAAAGCCTCTATCGGGTCAAGCTTTGCCGCTTTGTTTGCGGGATAGTATCCGAAGAAAATGCCGATAGCCATACTAAATCCTACGGCAAGGGAAATGTGTCCTATTGTCGGAAACGCCGTAACACCGAGAAGGGAAGCGCCGAAGTATCCGAGAAGTGTACCGCATACGATGCCGATAGCACCGCCTATAAGACATATGATAACGCTCTCTGTTACAAACTGCACGCGGATATCGCCGTTTGTAGCGCCGATAGCCTTTCGCGTGCCAATCTCGCGCGTGCGCTCGGTTACCGAAACAAGCATAATGTTCATAACGCCGATGCCGCCTACAAGCAGTGAAATGCCTGCAATAACCGCTATGGCGATATTAACGGTGTCCATCATCGTTTCAACCGTTGAGAGCATACTTTCCATACTGATAGCGGACACCTTGAAGTTTGGATTGTTCTCGTAGTATTTGTTGAGATAGGTTGAAGCAACCGAGGCAAAGTTTGCGCTGTCAACTGCGGGGTTTGCGACAAGGACTATGGTAGAATAGCCGTCATCCGCGCCCGAAAGCCGCTTGACGGTGGAAATCGGAATATAAACCTCTGTTCTTATGTCCTCCTCCGCCGCCATTGAAAAATTCATCATCGTCTGCACATACTCGTACACGCCGACAATGCGGAAGGTGTATATGTCAAACGAGGTGTACACTGCAATTTCACTGCCGAGCGCCTTTTGCGTGTCGCCGCCGAACATATTGTTCACAAGTTTGTCGGAAACAACGGCGTTCATTGCATAGGAGTCAACATCATCGCTCTCTATAGCGCGCCCACGAAGCAGAGTAATGTCGTTTGCGCTGAAGTAGTCGCCGTTTACACCCGTGAGCGAAAGATTTGCGTGTTTGTCCTCATCCTTTGCCTCACCGTTACCCATAGAGGAGGAAAGGCTGACATAGTCGATAGAGGTTGCATACCTTGCTCTGAGGTCGTCTATCATCTCCTCGGAGATAAGGTCGCTCTCCTCGTAGCCTTTCATACCGCCCTGACTTTCGGTGTTCTTAGTTTGCAGAGAAATGTAAATGTTAGTTGCGCCGAGTGCGCTCATTTCGTTATTGATACTGCCCGTAAGACCGTCGCCGAGGGTAAGTATGCCTATAACAGAGGCAATACCGATAATAATGCCGAGCATAGTCAGAAATGCGCGCATTTTTCCTGCGCGTATACCCTCCCACGCAAGGCGGATGTTTTCAAAGAATTTCATATCAATCTCCATTTCGCCGCGGAGCGGCGGCATAAATAGTATAATGAAATCCTCGGCACCGCACTTTGTGCGGCAAAATGGGCGCGGGTCCCATTTTGCGAGGAGTTCGGGCGTGAAACATTCTTTGCAACACATATTGCAAATTGAATTTTCACGTTACCACCTTTCAGTCAGAGAGAATACCGTCGCGCATTGTAAAAATGCGGTCGGTTTCGGCGGCAAGCTCATTGTTGTGAGTTATCAGCACTATGGTCTTGCCCTGCTCCTTGTTGAGCTTATGGAAAATGTCCATAACAAGTCTGCCCGTTTTCGAGTCGAGCGCGCCTGTCGGCTCGTCTGCAAGAATGATAGCAGGGTCGTTAGCCATAGCGCGCGCTATTGAAACCCTCTGCTTCTGACCGCCCGACAGTTCGTTTGGCAGGTGGCGCGCTCTTTCGCTCATTTCCACGAGCTCAAGCAGTTCCTTTGCGCGTGTGCTACGCGCCCTTTTTGACAGTCCTGCGTACATCATCGGCAGTTCCACATTTAAAAGCGCGCTTGTACGCGGAATAAGGTTGAAGTTCTGGAAAACAAAGCCGATTTTACGGTTGCGTATAGCGGATAGCTCGGTGTCGTCAGCCTCGTCTATAGGCAGACCGTCAAGAGTATATGTACCGCTTGTAGCACGGTCAAGCACGCCGATAATGTTCATCAGCGTAGACTTTCCGCTTCCCGAAGCGCCGACGATTGAAACGAACTCGCCCTTATATACCGTAAGGTCAATGCCGTGAAGTATTTCAAGTTCGTTTGGCTCGTCTATGTAAAAGCTCTTGCGTATGCCCTGCATTTCTATGATTTTTTCTGCCATTATCTTCTACCACCCATAGGCATCATAGCCGAAAGGTCAAATACCGCGGCGCTTACATCGGTAGCCGAAAGTCCGAGCGGTATACCCACCTTTGCAAGATAGTTTTTCGCGTTGTCTGCGATGCGTGCGCCGCTTTCAAGGTTTTTGCACACGGTGTATATGCCGTCGTTCATACCGCATTCTACCGCGGTGCGGCTGAGGATAACGCCGCCCTCCTCGGTGTCCGAAACAGCGAGGACGTATGTGCCGTCTTTATCCTTTATAATTGCGCTTTCGGGAATGGCAAGCACGCCGATTTCTTCTTCTACAATGTACTCTATCCTTGCGCTCACACCTATTTTCAGGCGGTCGCTCTTGTCGGTTATGCGCACTACGGTTTCAAATTCCGCATCGTTTGTGGAGAGTACAGAGCCGCTTGAATCTTTAAGCGCGGTGGGTGAAATAGACTCGACAACACCAAAGAAAACGTCTTTTCCCGTAGCATCGGTTTCGATTTTTACCTTCATGCCCTCGCTTACTTTATCGAGGTCGTATGCTTTTACAGTCGATGTCACAACAAGATTTTCGGTATCCTCGATTACAAACATAACGCCGCTTGCGCTTTCGCCCTCGGTAGCGTATACCGCGGTAACGGTACCCGATATGGGCGCGGTCACCTTCGTTTTTTCAAGGTCTGTGTAAAGGTTTGCAAGCTGATAGTCGCTAAGCGCGGTGCTTGAAGAATTCTTTGCGTTTTCGTATGCTATACGGTAGCTTTCAAGCTGATTGTCTGCAGTGATTTTCGCGTTTGAGAGCGCATTTTCAGCATCACTGAGCGCGCGCTCGGCGTTTGTCAGCGCAGTTTCGTAGCTTTCTGTCTGGTTGTCAACGTTCTCCTTTGCATTCTCATAGGCATCGTTTGCCTTTTGAAGAGAGGTTTCGTAGCTCTCAAGAGTGTCCTCAAGCGAGTCCTTTACGGACTGATAATTGTCTGCGGCATCCTTGTACGCCTTTTCGTAGCTCTCAAGAGTGTCCTCAAGGCTCTCAAGCACAGAGTCATAGCTGTCCTTTGCGTTTTCGTAGGTGGTCTTATAGCTCTTAAGGCTCATATCCGCCGCCTGATATGCCTTGTCGTACACTTCGTCCGCCTCTTGATATTTTGACCTGAGAGTTGCCACGGTTTTTGCCTGCTTCTCTATTTTTGATTCCATACTGCTTATCTTGCGCTCTACTGCGTCAAGCTCTTCCTCAGCCGCGCCGCTTGCCGAAAGGTCGGCGTATTCCTTTTCCAAGGCTTTGAGGTCTGCTTCGTAGCCGCTGAGCACACCTGCCGCGCTTTTGTATTCGGCATACGCGGCATCCGAGGCGAGAGATGCCGAGAGAAGCTCGGTGGTTTCGTCATCGTCCATCATTTTCTTGTAGTCCTCGTAGTTTTCAAGAGCCGTGTCAAGAGAGCGCTTCGCGGTGACAAGCTTTAAGTTTGTTCCCTCGTCAACCTCTTTCTTGAAGTCGTTGTAGGTTTTTTCAGCCGAGTCGAGCGCGCGCTTTGCCGATGCCAGTTTTATGTTTGTACCCCCGTCAAGCTCCGCTTTGAACTCGTCATAGGTCTTTTTTGCACTGTCAAGGTCGCGCTTTGCCGAGTTGAGCGCGATTATTTCAGAATTGTCGCTCTTGACTAAATACTCGTCATAATCTTCCTTTGCCTGACTCAGCTTGTCAAGCGCGCTGTCGTATGAGGACTGTGCATTTTTCAGCGACTGGTTTGTGCCTGCCCTCATACCCTCAAGATATGTGTCGTAGGTCAGCTTTGCATTTGCAAGGCTGAGTGCCGCCGCACGCTCGGAGGTAGTCATTGACAGCTCTTTTTCGCGGATTGCGCGGTCAAGCGTTTCTGTTTCGTAGGTGCAGAGCAGGTCGCCTGCGTTTACCCTGTCGCCGAGTGAAACATTGACTTCGTCAATTTTATAGGAGAGGGTTGAATACACCTTTTTCGTAGTGTCCTCGTCACTCTCTATAAGTCCCGTTGCGCTTATCGTGTTGGCAATATCGCGTGTGCTCACGGTATACACATCGCCCGTGTATATCACCATACTCGCCTTGCGCAGCCTTGCCGCCGAGTATGCGGAAAATGCAAGAAACGCCGCAATAAGGATGGCGATGATTACCGCCCACGTTATCGCGGTTTTTATCTTCTTTTGCTTTTTCTTGCTTATGGGCTTTTTCTCTTTTTTGGACATTTCAGAACCTCCGAAAAGTTTTGTCAATATATTAAAGCATTTCTATGTGAAAGAAATATGACGGCTCCCTGTATTTTAAAGAAATTCCTGCCATATATTTTCCCTTGGCAATGCGGAAAAACTCATATTTTCGCCGCTATGCGGATTGGGGAAGACAAGTGCGTGTGAAAACAGGCAAAGTGACTTTACATTGTCTGCGGCACCGTATTTTCCGTCGCCGACAAGCGGCATTTTGCGCGATGAAAACTGCACCCGTATCTGGTGGGAGCGCCCTGTGTGCAAAAGTATGCGTACAAGCGTTCTTTCGTCAAGCGTTTTTAAAACCTCGTACTCGAGCGAGGCTTTTTTTACGCCTTTACGCTCACGCGACACGACATAGCTTTTGTTCTTTCTCGCATCCTTGAATAAAAAGTCGCACATCTCGCCTTTTTTCTCGGCGGGTATGCCGTTTACTATAGCGAGATATGTCTTTTTCATATCCCCGTTCTGAACGGCCAAAGACAGCGCCGCGGCGCTCTTTTTATTCAGCGCGTACACCATCACGCCGCTAACACCTCTGTCAAGGCGATGCACGGGATAAACCTCGGTACATCCAAGCTCCTTGCGGATAAGCGGCATAACGCTTTCACCCTCTGCGCCGTCCTCGCTGATAAGCCTCGCAGGCTTTATAATAACGGCTATATTTTCGTCCTTGTATAAAACAGTTAACATTGCTTTCTCCATAACGTAATAATTCAGTATAACATAAAAAAAGGAGAATTTCCACAGAATTAGAGAGATAAATTATAGTTTATGGGAGTAATTACATCTCCCCGCAAGATCCTTCGACTACGCTCAGGATGACAAGCGGGGGTTCCTGCAAAGCGAAAACCCGACCTGTCATTCCG
>JAZSKM010000155.1:0-2982 GCA_045534835.1 Eubacteriales bacterium
ATTATATGGCGGAGGCACTTAGCGAAGCCTGCCTTGCCGCCGAAATAGACGAGGTGCCTATTGGTGCCGTAATTGTGCGTGACGGCAACATTATTGCGCGTGCGCACAACCTTCGAGAAACAGAGAAAAATGCGCTTTATCACGCTGAAACGCTTGCCGTTGACCGCGCCTGTAAAGCGCTTGGCGGCTGGAGATTGCTGGGCTGCACCCTTTATGTCACTCTTGAACCCTGTCCGATGTGCGCGGGCGCTATTGTAAACTCGCGTATTGAGCGTGTGGTTTTCGGTGCGTATGATAAGCGTGCAGGGGCATTCGGAAGTGTGCTTGACCTTAATGAGTATCCGCTTAATCACAAGCCTGAGATTCTTGGCGGAGTTATGGAAGAGGAGTGCAGGTCACTGCTGCAAACTTTTTTCAGGAAAAAGAGATAATGGCGAGTTAACTTAAAGGAGGTGAGCGTATGGATAGAGTAATACTGCATTCTGATCTGAATGCTTTTTTTGCATCTGTCGAAACGGTACTTAATCCTGCGCTTGCCGAATATCCTATGGCAGTGTGTGGCGATCCCGACAAGCGGCACGGAATTATCCTTGCTAAAAACGAAAAGGCAAAAAGATACGGCGTTGTGACCGCCGAAACTATATGGTCGGCAAAGCAGAAGTGCCCTTCACTTGTACTTGTACCGCCGCACCACGACCTTTACGAAAAATACTCGCGGCAAATAAATGAGATTTACAGCGAATACACCGACCTTGTCGAGCCTTTCGGCATAGACGAGTCATGGCTTGATGTCAGCGGCTCAGAAAAGCTGTTCGGTGATGGCAGGACTATTGCCGAAACGCTCCGCGAGCGTATAAAGCGCGAAACGGGACTTACCGTTTCTGTCGGAGTGTCATTTAACAAATGCTTTGCAAAGCTTGGCAGCGACCTTAAAAAGCCTGATGCAGTAAGCGTTATAGACAGAGCGCACTTTAAAGAGATAGTCTGGCCGCTTCCCGTAAGCTCACTGCTTTTTGTCGGCAGAAGTGCCGCGAAAACGCTTGAGGATATGCGTATAAAAACCATCGGTCAGCTTGCTGCGGCATCCCCCGACTTTATAGCCTACAAGCTTGGAAAACTTGGAAGTATGCTGCATGCGTATGCAAACGGCAAGGACGACGAGCCTGTAAGCAGTATATATGACGTACGTCAGGTGAAGAGCGTGGGCAACGGAATGACATTCTCTCACGACCTTTACGGTATGGACGAGCTCCTGTCGGGACTTGATGCGGTCTGCGACCTCGCGGCGGCGCGTATGCGTGCAAAGCAGGTCAAATGCACGACAGTGCAGCTTTCTATCAAGGATGCAAATTTCGTTACTGTACAGAGGCAGGCGCCTCTTAAGGTGCCGACACAGCTCGCGCGTGAGCTTCGCGAAGCGGCGGCGGAGCTGCTGAGGTCAAACTGGAATCCGCGGCTTGGCATAAGAGCCCTTACCGTTACGGGTACAGGTCTTATACCTGAGGATACCGCGGCGCAGATAGGCTTCTTTGACGATGCTGTTTTCGATGAGAAGAACGAAAAGCGCGAACGCGCTATGGATGCTATCCGCGAGAGATTCGGTCACAGCGCAATAAAAAGTGCCGGAACGCTCACCGATTTTACAGACGGGAAAGATGGCAAATTGCCATAAATTTTCACATAGTTTTTTGTCAAAAACTCTTCCTTTTTGTTATAAAATACGATATAATGTTTCTGTATTGTGTTGGAATGTGTTATAATAGGAGGATTTGATGAAAAAGATAGTAAAAATTACCGCCTGTATTTTGATTGCGGCTGTACTTGCGCTTGGCGCACTTGTCGCAGCAGACGAAGCTACATATTCAAGCAAGGAAGATCCGCTGATATCTCTCAGCTATGTAAATAAGGTGCTTTTGCCGCAGATAAAAGAGATGATTCTTGATACTCTTGCAGGCGTAGAACTTGGAGATATTATTGTTACCGCTCCGCCGGAAACTACCGAGGAGCCGGAAGAAACGACCACCGAACCTGAGGAAACCACAACCGAGCCTGCGGAAACGACTGAGCCTGAGGTTACATTTCCCGATGGAACTGTCAATACCGGCAGTCAGTATGTCGTAGTTAATCTTATGGAGAATGAAATACTTTTTGCATCCGTAAATGCGTGCGAGGTTATCGTGCGCTCAGGCAAGGCGACTGTCGTTTCTCCATTTACCGAGGATGTTGTACAGGGACTTTCGGATACTACCGACGGTAAGGAACTTTTAAACGGTGATATCGTTCCCGCAAATCATACGCTTATCATTCCGCGTGATGATGGACGCGGAATTGCAGTAGGCGAGGGCGGCGCATGGATAATGGTGCGCGGTGACTTTATTGTTAAGCCGGCGGGAGTCGAACCCGTACGGTTTTAACGGGCGTATTTTCGCCCATCCTTCCGCAAAGTGCTTGATAATATTTGTATATTAACTGCGCACTTTGCCATTGTCTAAGCAAAAATACGCTCCGCTAAAACTGCGAAGCACCCTTGACGAGCAATATTTTAGGGATTTTTGACGATGGCGGACGCAGGTATGTGCGGACATTTCAAGGACACCAGCGATAAAAAGCACAAAATATTGCCGTCACGGGCGTGCGTGTTCGACTCCCGTCGGCTTAAGGAAGCAAAATAATGCCAGACTTTTACGATGTGTCAATAATCGGAGGCGCTGATGGGCCTACTGCCGTAATGGTGGCTGGCGCACTCTGGAAGCCGCTTGCACTTGCCGCGCTTGTAATTGCGGCAGCTGTTCTTTTGATTGTATTTATAAAGCATAGCAAATAAAAATTTCTGAAAGGAGGCTTCTGTGATGAAAAACCGAGTTTTTGTCAAGGTTGTAGTATGGATTCTTGCAGTTCTTATGATTTTGGGCTGTTGCACCGCTATTCTCAGCGCATTCATTACCCCTACATATGCTGTAGAACCTGCAATTGACGAAGAAT
>JAZSKM010000154.1:0-15071 GCA_045534835.1 Eubacteriales bacterium
GCAACCTGACCTACCATTCTCTCACCGTCTTTAGTGAATGCAACAACATAAGTAGTTGTTCTTGCTCCCTCGGGATTTGGGATAACGATAGGCTCGCCGCCCTCAAATACTGCTACGCAGGAATTAGTTGTACCAAGGTCAATACCAATTACTTTTCCCATAATCAAAATCTCCTTATATATAGATAAATTTTTATAAACAAAATCCCGTTTGAAAGGCGGACACGTGCCGACTTTCAAACTCCTTAACAGCTCGGTCGCGGTCGAGCGACACGCGAGTGAACGAGCTCCACCACTTCAAAGCGCTTGCGTTATGAAGTGATTTAATTGGCGGTTTTTACCATCGCATAGCGGATAACCTTGTCGCCACGCTTAAAGCCCTTTTGGAAGACCTCAACGATTTCGCCCTCGCCGTACTGCTCATCGTCAATATGCATTACCGCATTGTGAACATTGGGGTCAAAGGTCTTGCACTCTATTTCTTCAACGCCAAGCTTTGAGAGCGTTTCGGAAAATGCCTTAGCCATCATATTTATACCCGCTGCGGTGTTTTCGTCAGTAACGTACGCCGCCGCACGCTCGATATTGTCTAGCACCGGTAAAAACTCGTTTACCGCATCACTAAGTGCATCGCCGTAAACACTCGCCTTTTCCTCTTTGGAGCGGCGGCGGAAGTTGTCATACTCTGCCGCAAGGCGAAGGTGGGTTTCCTTCTGCTCTGCAAGCTCTGCTTCCTTTTTTTCAATCTCGGCCTTCAGTGCCGCAATCTCATTTTCATATTTTTTGTCAGCCTTTGTCTTTTTGGTCTTTGGCTCCTCGGTCTGCTCTTCATTTTCAACCGTTTCTTCTACGGTTTCTTTAGTTTCTTCTGTCATTGGTTACCCTCCTTTGGTCCTTCGAGAAGCGCTCTCTCCTCGCTTATAACTCTTCCGACCGACTCTGCAAGCGCATCGACGGTTGCCATAACATTGGCATAATCCATTCGGCAGGGACCGATAATGCCTATCGCACCGACCACCTTGCCGTTTTTCTTTATTTTCTTTACTACGAGCGTTGAGTCGCTCATACTGTCAGAAAGATTTTCGCTCCCGATTACAACACCAAGCTCGTCACCCTCGATGCCAGATATGGCATCAAGAATACCGCTCTTTTCCTCTATTGCTCCGAGCAATCCGCGAAGCTTATCAACATCGGAGAACTCGGGGTAAGAAAGCAAACGGTCAACACCGTCAACCTTTACCTCGCCGCCGCTCTGCTCCTCCATTGTGCTATAAATCTCTTTCATCGCGGCGCTAAGTAATCTTGACTCGCTGCCCATTTCCTCCTCCGCCTGCATCATAAGCGGCAGTGTTATCTCCTCGGCAGTATGCCCTGCGATGAATCGGTTAAGCGTGCTTGCAAGGTGCGCTGCATCTGTAGGAAGAACATCAAATGTAAGGCGCATATTACGGGTCTTTGCATTGCCGCTGCCAAACAGCATAACAATAACAAGATTTCTGCTGTCAAAGTACATTACTTCAAAGCGGATTATCTTGCTTGTTTCAAACCGCGGTCTTACAGTAATGGCAGTATAGTTTGTCATACTGCCCGCAAGCCTTGATGCTTCGCTTAATATTCTGTCAAGCTCGTGCCGCTTGCCGCGGAGCTTCTCCGCCATAACCTCAGTTTCTGCTCTGGTCTTTTTGTACTCTCCCGCAAGGCAGTCTACATAAAAGCGATAGCCAAGCTCACTTGGGATTCTGCCTGCCGAGGTATGAGGCTGTTCAAGGTATCCGAGCGCTTCAAGTGCGGCAAGCTCATTTCTTATAGTCGCTGGAGAGCAGTTTGGCATTACGGTCTGTGCAAGGAACTTGGAGCCGACAGGCTCGCCGATCTTTACATAAGCCTCGACAACTGCGCGAAGTATCTGCGCGCGGCGCCGAGTGAGTTCATACTCTGCCATTATTCCGCCTCCCCTGACTCATTTTTAGCACTCTTTTCGAGTGAGTGCTAACTTACGATTAAAATTTACCACTAAACGCCTCCTTTGTCAAGGGATTTCACGAAAATATTTTGTGTTTTTAGTGTAAAAAATTTGCAAACTCTTGCTAAAGGTGCTAAAAAACTCCGACTGCAAGCAGTCGGAGTTTTTAACATTATTTAAATATATGCTTTACTTTTCGCAAAAAGGAATGTATCACGGGGTTTTTATAATAAAACGGAATCTGTCTTAGTCTTTTCTTCGTATATTCCTTATATTCGTCCTCTTCCACGCTATGATACGTTTCACCCTTATAAAAACCGACCATCTTAAAAAGCACCTGCTCCGGTCTTATGCCGTGCTCCATAGACAATCCCTGATGGTCACCGCTCATAGTATATAGTCCGTTATGTATCCCGACCAAACGGTGAAGCACAAATGCGCCGTCCTCTCTGCGGTAAAACACAGCATCGCCGATTTTTATATCCGCAGCACTACCAAGCACTACTGAGTCACTGCCCTGAACGAGCAATGGTAGCATACTCGTGCCTCGCGGATAAAAACGAAAGGTTCCTCCCGCCGAAATCACTTCATCCATAAGAGGATAAAGCTCTGAGAGTTCTATCTCGTCACGCAAGAGCGTCTACCTCTTTAAGCATATTCACATACGCCTCGGTGTCAGCAAGCGCAGTAGGCATATCAATCTCATATTTTTCAGCAAGCGCTTTTGCTACTGTTTCCACATCGTTTTCTTCTTTGAAAAGGTCCCAGATAAAAGCACCTGTTTCGTTAAGGGCAATCATTCCGCCGCCCTCTGCCGCACGTGCTGCGGATACTGCGTAATATTTGCTGCCTATCTTTCTTACGATATACCCTTCCTTGATTTTCACAGTCAACATCTCCATTCTAATCACAATTTTAAAACACACATCTTAATGATACATTATTTTCACGGTTTTGTCAATATTTTTATAAAATAATGCAGATAAGACCTCCGCTGCCCTCGTTTATAACTCTTTCGAGAGTTTCGGAAAGGCGCTTCTGCGCATCGTCGGGAATGTGGGCAAGTTTTTGCTTTAGTCCCTCATCAACAAGCTCGTAGAGAGATTTTCCGAACATATTTGTGTCCCATATTTTTTCGGGCGAAGTGTTCCTTGCATCGTTTATCGAACGGACAAGCTCCTCTGACTGTTTTTCGCTTCCCACTATCGGGTTTACCTCTGCCTCGATATCCGCCTTTATCATATGAATAGACTTTGCCGCGGCGCGCAGCCTTACTCCATAGCCGCCTGCCTGCTTGACTATCTGCGGCTCCTTCAGGGTGAGCTCACTTTCGGTCGGCATAACTATGCCGTACCCCTTGCGCTCAACATCTTCAAGAGCCTTTGCAACTCTGTCATAGTTCTTTTTCGCCCTTGCAAGCTGCCAGAACACGTCAAAGAGCTGTGCATCATTTTCGATTTTCATATCCGTAAGTTCGCTTAGTACACCGAAATACTTTTCACTCGGTACTGTGAGCTTTACGGTTGCCTCCCCCTTTGAAAGGTCGGTTACGACATCGTCAAAGTACGCGCCAACACCGTCACCCATTCCCATTTCAAAGGCACGGCGTATCTCTCCTACCTTTTCAAGCTCGGCTGCTGCCGCAACGACACCGCTGTAAATCCCCGATTTCAAAGGATGGTCGTCGCCAAGAGCACATACCCACGCAGGCAGGTCAACGAAAATACGGCTTATCGGAAACTCTGCAAGCAGAAGTGTAAGTACCCCCTCAACGTCCTCGCTTGCAAGCTCCATACAATTTACTATTGCAACAGCGCAGCCGTACTTTTCTTCAAGGCTCTTGCCAAGACGGAGTGCGGTCTCAGAATGAGGCGCTGTGCTGTTGAGAAGTATCACAAAAGGCTTGCCGCTCTTTCGCATCTCCAAAACTATCTGCTCCTCTGCCGCGACAAAATTGCTTCTTTCTATCTCGCCTATGCTGCCGTCGGTAGTGACGACAATGCCTACCGTTGCGTGATCGTGCATTACCTTTCTCGTTCCAAGCTCTGCCGCCGCAGAAAATTCCATCTTTTCTTCGCTCCACGGGGTATTTACCATACGGGGAGAGCCGTCCTCCTCACCGCCTATGGCTCCGTCAACAAGATAGCCTACGCAGTCGACCATACGCACATTCATCTGCATACCGCCGCGTGTTGTGATCTTAACCCCGTTTTCGGGGATAAACTTCGGCTCTGCGGTCATAACGGTTCTTCCGCTTGCAGACTGCGGAAGCTCGTCACGCGCTCTCGCTCTCGCCTCCTCATCGGGTATAGACGGGATAACGGTCTTTTCCATAAACTGTTTTATAAAAGTGGATTTTCCCGTTCTCACCGGCCCCACCACTCCGATGTAGATGTCGCCACCCGTTCTTTTCGCTATTGTTTCATAGATATCAAGTGCTTTTGCCATAACCTATCTCCTTAGAACATTTCTTTGTTGGTACAAGGATATGTTAAGGGAGATAAAAATATGAAAGAAAAAAGCCGCTACTGCGGCTTTTTCACTTTAACACTGACTTCACCTGTCAAAAGATGCTTTTCACCGTCTTTGGTGATAATGCGAAGTGAGAAATCCTCGGCTATATCGCCTGCAACTCCCTCTCCGGTGCGCTCACCGCCGCGGATAATATCCACTTCTTTTCCAAAAAGCATATTGCGGCGCTTATATCCGTCAAAATGCGGCTTTTGCAAAAGGTTTTCGTAGTATGCTGCAAAATTTTCAAGCACATCGCGTATGATTGCATCTCTGTCATATGAGTCGCCTGTGCAAAACAGCGCACCTGCTATGTTTTCAATGCTTTTTTCAAAGCCGCCGCGCGGCTCTTCAAGGTTTATTCCTATGCCTAAAACAGCGTACTCAAGTTTTTCACCCTCTGCAGCTCTTCCCTCGCATAAAATCCCGCACACCTTTTTTTCGTCAAGATAGATATCGTTTACCCACTTGACCTGCGCTCTCTTTCCCGTATGCTTTTCAACCGCCTCTGCAACCGCAACTGCCGCCGCGGTGGTGATAAGCAACGAATTTTCAGCCGAAAATGACGGTCTTAACAGCAGGCTCATATAAATTCCGCAGCTTTTTGCACTGACAAAGCGGCGGCCCATTCTGCCGCGCCCGTTAGTCTGCGAATCGGCAAGTATGACCGTTCCTTCTTTTGCGCCTTCTTTGGCATATTCAGCCGCAATATCGTTTGTAGAAGTAACGCTGTCAAATCTATGAATTTCAAATATCATTATTTTTTCTTTTTCAGCGCTTCCTTTGAGCCATCAGGGCGCTGAATAACGGTATTGTTCAGTATCCCGCCAAAGGATGCGCGAAACTCTGCTATATACTCCTCGCGCAGAGCCGCCTGTTCTGCCTTTTCTTCATCCGAAAGCTGACTTTCCTTTGCCTTGCGTGCAAGAAAGTTTATTCGGTCAAGCTTTTCTTTTTCCATTATTTTATTTCCTTAATGAATTCTTCCATACGGTCAAGCGCAATTGTGAGATGGTCTATAGAGTACGCATACGAAATACGCGCAAAACCCTCACTACCCTCTCCGAATGCACCGCCCGGAACTATAGCAACACGCTTTTCCTCAAGAAGCCGCTGGCAGAACTCCTCGCTCGACATACCGAAGTTGTCGATTCTCGGAAAGACATAGAACGCTCCCTCGGGCAAAAAGCATTCAACTCCCATACTGTGCAGACGGTTTACGACGTAAGTACGGCGAAAATCGTACTGCTCCTTCATCATCTGTATATCGGCATCGCCGTTATTCACAGCCTCGACACCTGCAAACTGAGAAGCGGTAGATGCACACATAATGCCGTACTGATGAAGCTTAAGCATCTGTGTAGTAAGCTCACGGGGAGCAGCAACATAGCCGAGTCGCCAGCCTGTCATAGCATACGCCTTGGAAAATCCGTTTACCACTATTGTACGCTCGCGCATACCGTCGAATGATGCAATAGAGGTATGCTCGACGCCGTATGTAAGCTCGCCGTATATCTCATCCGAAAGGACAAGCATATTACACTTAAGAATATCGGGCACTATCTTTTCAAGATCTTCTTTTGTCATTATCGCGCCTGTCGGATTATTGGGATACGAAAGAATAAGCGCCTTGGTCTTATCGCTGAGAAGAGGGCGAAGTTTTTCGGGAGTTACCTTAAAGCCGTCCTTAACATCAGTATAAAGCGGAACGGCAACGCCGCCCATAATCTCCACAAGCGGAGAATAGCAGACAAAGCAAGGCTCAGGAACTATTATCTCATCGCCCGGATTTATAATTGAGCGAAGCGCCATATCAATAGCCTCGCTGCCGCCGACAGTGACGAAAATCTCACCGTCGGGATTATAGTGCAGACCGAAACGGCGGTCAAGATAGTTTGCTATACCCTCGCGAAGCTCGATAAGACCGCTGTTTGAAGTGTAATAGGTTTTGTTTTTGGTAATCGACTCTACAGCCGCATTTGAAATATGATAAGGTGTAGGAAAATCGGGCTGACCTACGGTAAGTCCGATAACGTCCTTCATTTCGCTGAGCATATCGAAGAACTTGCGTATACCTGACGGTTTTATCACCTGCACCTTATCGGAAAGCAGTTTTGAATAATCCATCAGTTGCAGTTTCCTCTCTCATCAAAATTTGCAGGACCGTAAATTACGCCCTTATCCTTGTATTTGCGAAGCACGAAGTGTGTCGCCGTGGAAAGCACAGCCTCAAGCGGAGCAAGGCGCTGTGCAACGAAAAGCGCAACCTCGCGGATAGTCTTTCCCTCAAGAATTACGGCAAGGTCATAAGCGCCCGACATAAGGTAAACGCTCTGCACCTCGGGATAGTTGTAAATACGCTCGGCAATTGCATCAAAGCCGCGGTTGTACTGAGGTGTAACCTTAAGCTCGATAAGCGCTGTTGCATACTCGCGGTCGGTCTTATCCCAGTCAACGATAGCCTTATAACCAAGGATAATTCCCTCTTTTTCGTATTCGTCGATAATCTTCTTTATATCGCCCTCTTCCTTTGAAAGCATCATAGCTATCTGCTTTGCCGACAGTCTGCCGTCCTTTTCAAGCAGTTCGAGAACCTTGTTATTCATAATTTATTTCCTTTCGATGGTTTCAGAAATTTTTCAAACGACAAGCCGTATTTCTCGGCAATGTCCTTAGCGTAGGATTTGCCGTCGGGTTTTTGGCGAAGTATCTTAAATGAACGTGTTCCGTCATCTAAAATCTTCGCAACAAGCGTATCAATTTTCGTTCCGCCGAATGCAGCCGCCTCTGCATTCAGCTCTGTGGCCCTTGCGGCGAGCGAATGTAGGTGAGTGGAAAACAGCGTACGGCAGCCCACCTTTGAAAATCCGAGCAGTATTTCCGCGGCTATATACGATGCTTCATACGCACCCGTTGAAGAAAGCGACTCATCAAGCAAAACTATAGAGCCGTTATCGCACTGTGCAAAAATATCGTTAAGACGGGCGCACTCTTCACCAAGACGGCCCTTGTCAACGGTATCTCCGCTTCCTGTCGGAAAGTGCGTGAAAATTCCGCTTGCAGGACTGAAGTAAAACTCCCTTGCAGGAACAAGCATACCAAGCTGGCAGAATGCCGCCGCAAGTCCCACTGCGCAGGTGATAACACTCTTACCGCCTCGGTTTGGGCCTGTAAGAATATATATCATTCCGTTTTCGTCAAACGAAAAATCGTTTTCAACGCTTGGGGTGTCAATGGCAAGCGCCACCGCAGGATTGTAGAGGCCCTTTGCGCAAAACTTCTTTTCGCTTGCATCCGAGATGACAGGTACAGCAAGCGGCAGTCCTTTTTCGCGAAGCCTTTCCATAAGTCTTGTGGCGCATACCGCAAACTCTATCTCAGGCATAACCTCCATAAGAAAGCTTGTGTTGTCAAGCACGTAGGTCTGCACGATTTTTTTCCAGGAGCGGACAGAGGACTTGAACACATCGCCTATAGCGGTGTTAATTGCTATACTCATAGCCGTTTTCTGATTGTCGTTTTGCCCCTTGGCAAAAGGAGAAAGCGGAGCAAGAAGAGTATATTCATCGTGAGCAAAGCTCATACGAAGTATTTTATCAATAGTATCTCCCGACTTGAACGGACGGGGATTTATCGAAAGCACGCCGCATTTTTCTGCCGAAAGCGTGGAGTCAAGATTTACACCGATGGTAATGCTCTTGATGTCGCGGACACGGTTTGTAAGCTCGGACAATTTTTCATTGAGTTCAGCATAATATTCGCTTTCCGCAATAGTACGCACATAGTCGCAAAGCGACACAAGCGCCCCTGATTTAAGCCTGTCGCGCACTGGCAGAAGTCCGTCACGCAGTATCTCAACGGTTGAAATATACAGCTCTATCTCGGAAAGAGAAAGAAGATATGAGTCGGTTGTACGCTCGGATGACGAGGACATACGGCGAAGCTCGCCGATATCCGAAAGTATCGGAAGCACCTTTACAAAAGTGTCCGAAACCTCGCGCACCTCAAGCATATCTGCAAATATATCGGCGCGGTATGATATTACCTCGCTGTCGGATGTAAAATAGCTGACAAGAGAGCTGTTTTTAAGAGAAATCAAAGAGGAAAGTCCAAGGCTCTGTACAGTTTCCTCAGAAACGTTCGGGCGGTTTTTCGCCGATTCGTGTGCCGCTTTTTGCTCACGGGTGGGATAAAGCAGGCTGAATTCAAACTGTTCCATAAAGCTCTCCTTTCATATAAAATAATATATTACGTTATAGTATAACAGAATTCCGCGCTTTTTGCAATATTATAAATAAAAAAACCAAGTTCTGCCGAATTTAATAAATTAGGTAAAAAGGAGTTTAGGTTGTTTGCAAATGAAAACCCTCATCCGTCGCCGTTGGCGACACCTTCCCCCTTGGGGGAGGCTCACGCGATAGCGGGTGGTGAGGGGTAGCCGCCGCAGCGGGGTTGCTCCCATAAACTATAATTTACGCAATGCTCATAAAAAATCCGACTCTGGCGAGTCGGATTTTTATTGTATCACGAAAACATGCGGAACCGGTTTCTCGGTTCCGCATATTTAATAAACCTATCAATTAAAAGAAATTCCCGAGCCCCAGATGAAATCGTATGCACAAACGGGAACATCGAAAACAGTGAGTCCGATATACGCAAGTCCGCCCTTGGTAAATCCTGTCGAGCCGCTCTTGCCCAAAACATCGCCCTTTGCAACAATGTCACCATTTGCAACGCTTATCTCGCTGAGATTATGATACCAGCTGATAAGTCCGTAGCCGTGGTCAACAGCGACAACATTTCCTGCATAAGCAGTGGTGGTAGCCGCAACTACCCTGCCGCCCATAACAGCGTATATGTCAGAGCCTTCTCTTGCGTAATACTCAACGCCCTCAAGCACGAACTTTTCGTTTGTGGCATTTATCGTCTGCGTACGTCCGTAGCCCGCCTTTACACTGTAGCCCGTATCATTCGACAGACTAACGCCCGTGCCGATGGGAGTTTCGTCAAAATAGCGGGTTGAAAGGTCGCCTGATGCAACTTCTTTTACAAGGTTTGCGTATGTTTCAAGCGTTTCCGCGGTGCGGGTAGCATCTGCAATCGCCCTTGTAACATCATAGACGTTTGTGCCGAACTTCTTAGGCTCAACAGTAAGAGAAAGCGGATAGTTTACACCCTCATAGCCAAGTATAAGCGAGTAATCTCCAGGGGCGGTATCATAGGCTGTAGGGAGAAATGCATAAGCGGTAGTACCCTCAAGATAGAACCTCGGAATAATCTCCTTTCCGCCGTGGGTAAGCGCAGGCTCCGCCTTGAATGTGATCTTTGATATATCCTTTATGCCGGTAGCCGAAAGCATAGCCACATCTCCCGGGATAAACGGAATATAATCGTTACCTGCATCGGCATTTGCCGCGCTGAGCGTAATAAAGAACTCTGTAGCCGCCTCGATATTAAGCAGGAAGTTGTAAGAGGCACTTCCGCTTGACATATGCTCCTCGTTGCCCAGCCACTGTGCATTTGCACTTATTGCAAGAACAGAATGCTTCTTGGTATCTACCGCGCCTGCAAGACCTGCATAGTCACCGCTGTAAAGGAGTTCTCCGTCTGCACTCTTGACAGCAACATCAAAGGTGTACGGCTCGCGCGTAAACTTCAGCTCAAGACCGCTCTTGCCTGTATAAGCAACCTGCTCGGAGGTCGTAACCACCACATCGGAGCCCATATTACTGCCGCCGGCAGTCTTGTATGCCCACTCATATTCGGTGGGAACAAGAACATTCTCACCGTTTGTAAGCGTGGGGAGATATGCCTCGGCGTACAGGCACTGTGCATACTTTGTTTCGAGGAATTCAGCAGCATCCTCCTCGCTGACAAGGTACGCCGTACCTTGAGTATCGGTGTAGTAAACCGAGCTTGTGTTAAGCGAGAAGAAATAGCGGTATTCGGTAGAACGGTTGCCGTCCTTATATGTAACCTTAAAATATTCCGCACTTGAAAGACTGTCGGGAGGAGTAGACAGCTTTATTGCATTTTTATTCACCTGCTCAAGAAGCTTTGCGACCGAGCTGTCGGTAGTTTCGGTATACACCTTTCCAACCGTGTCGCTGATAGAAAGCTCGCTTGCCTTCTCCGCCGTTACGGGGGTTTGGCTGAGGCTGATATAATTCGCAATAGCGACATATGTAGGTATAAAAAGCAGCACTATGAGAAGTGCGATTATCCACTTGCTGTTCTTCATTCTGTCCTCCAAATTTAACATCTTTATGACATTATAACATAAAGAAATGTAAAATTGTAGTCTTTTTTGAAAAACATAAGGATATTTTAAAGACTTTTTTCGGATTTTTTCAAATATGTATTATGCTTGCGCCTCACATACGACTCGTCGTGCTCACCCGAAAGGAAAGCCACGCGCTGCCACGTCCTCACCCCGTCAAAATATCTCAGCATAAAAATTTCGCGCAGGCGGGCATCCTCAATAGAGTTTACAAACTCCAAAAGCTCGGTTTCCTCGCGCTTGATTTTCAAAAGATATGCGCAGAGAGCCGCTCTTTCGGCGGATGCCAACGCTTCGAGTGCAAGGTCGGAGCCACACTTTTCTCTATCAAGTTTTGCAAGTCGGCGCTTGGTGCGGCTTATCTCGCGGCGAAGCGAGGATAAAGATTGTAGTCTTTGTGCGGTCATCTTAGAAGCGCCTCCATATCGGCTACAAGCTCGCGAAAACGCTCTATCACCCGCTCTGTGCGCGCAATTTCGCAAAGAAGCTCCTCTTTTTTCTCGTTTTCTTCATCTATACGCTCGTACAGCTCGCTAATGCGACTGTATAACTGTCTGCGGCTCATCATATAGCCGCCGTTTGCCATTCCGTCATCAAAAAAACTCATATAAGCAGTTCCTTTATAAAATATTTCTTGTAATACTGAAATATCTGTGATATACTAAAAGGGAGAACAGCATATGCAGAAATTTCTGTATGTATTCTAACACAGATATTTCTGTATGTCAATATATTTTTTTATTTTTGGAGGCAAACTATGCCCAGCACCAATCAAAGAATAACTTCAAGCATACGCGCGCTCGCAGAGGAACGCGGAGTTACGGTAAAACAATTGCTTGAGGACTGCGGTATCAACCGCAATTTTATATATGACCTCGAGCGCGGAAACTCCTCGCCCTCGGTCGATAAAATAGCTCGCATAGCCGAATACCTCGGCGTAAGCACGGCAAGAATCATAGACGGCGAAAACGGCGAGGTAGCCGCGCTCCTCGCCCTTTACGAAAAGCTCTCGCCATTGTCAAAGGCGGAACTGCGTGCCTATATGCAGAGCCTTATTCAGCCCTGAGTTTCGTCATCATACGCGGCATACGCTGTCAGCACAGCGCTCTCAAGCTCGCCGCGGAAGGGTGAGTTTATGGGATGCGCAATGTCGCGGTAGCTTCCGTCTGCATTTTTGCGGCTCGGCATAACGATAAACAGCTTATCCTCGGTGCTTATTACTTTGATATCGTGTACTGCGAACTGCCCGTCAAAGGTGACCGAGGCAACTGCTTTCAGCGGAGCGGTCTCAAAGGTTCTTCTGATTTTTACATCTGTGATTTCCATAATTTTATGTCTTCCTTTCTCTTTTTTCGCCGCGGTACTTTTGTGGCGGTCTGTAAAATTATGTGACTACAGCACCTTTTTTATTCATATACTTATACAAAATTGGGGGCATTTTCATAATGGCTGTTAATAATACACATTTCGGCGCGGAGGATATTGCGCGCAGGCTTTCTGATAAGAAAAGCATATATTTTTTAGGCATTGGCGGCATTACTATGTCATCCCTTGCACACGTTTCATTTCTGCATGGCTTTAAGGTAGGCGGCAGCGACCGCTCGCTTTCTCCGCTTACAGATAGGCTTATGGCTGAGGGAATTGAGGTTTTCGAGGGACACAAAGCCGAACAGGTAGAGGGCTATGATGCGCTTGTCTACACTGTTGCGGTGAGTGCCGACACGCCGGAGCTTGTCAGGGCAAAGGAGCTGGGGATACCCGTTATATCACGCTCTGACTACCTTGGCTATCTTATGCGCGGATACACTCGCAGAATAGGTCTTTCGGGTATGCACGGAAAGTCAACTGCAACCTCTATGACTACCGAGATTTTCCTTGCGGCAAACGCTGACCCGACGGTAATTTCGGGTGCCGAGCTATCCTCAATCAAGGGGGCATACCGCATCGGCGGCAAGGAGAATTTCATTTTTGAGTCGTGTGAATACATGGACTCATTCCTCGATTTTTATCCGACTGTTGCCGTAGTTCTCAACATCGAGATGGACCACGTTGACTACTTTGAGAGCCTTGAGCAGATAAAGCGCTCTTTCCGCGCATACATCGAAAAAACGCGCGGCTGCGGCTGTGCGGTCCTCAACGCCGATGACGAAAATGTTATGGATATGGCGAAAGACTTCAAAGGAAGCGTGCTCACCTTCGGCATTCATAAGGAAGCCGACATAATGGCAAAAAATATTGTTTACGGTAGAGACGGCGTAACTTTCGACATCTGCCACGGCAGTATGAAAAAGCATATAAAAATGTGCGTTTGCGGCGAGCATATCGTGTACAACGCACTTGCGGCGGCAGCGTGTGCAATACTGTGCGGTCTGCCCTCTCAGTACATTGCAGAAGGGCTTGCAAGCTTCAAGGGTGCATCAAGGCGAATGGAGTATAAGGGCGAGATTAACGGTGCCTGTATTTACGATGACTATGCACACCACCCTACAGAGATTGCCGCTACTCTTAAGGCGGTAAAGCAGCGCGGTTTTGACCGCATAATATGCATTTACCAGCCGCATACCTACAGCCGTACGAAAGGCTTATACCAAGACTTTATAAAGTCGCTTCGCCTTGCCGACATCACGGTTATGGCGGATATTTACGCGGCTCGCGAGGCCGACACGCTCGGCGTTTCGAGTGAACAGCTTGCAAAGGATATCGGAAACGGCGCGCTCTATTTTGATTCGTTTGAAAAAATCTCCGATTGGGTGAAGGCAAATGCAAGGGACGGCGACATTGTTCTCACAATGGGTGCGGGAAATATCACCGGTTTGTCTAAAAATTTGGGGTTATAAAAAGAAAGAGGTTCGCTTATGAAAAAACTTTTTGCTTTACTCATCTGCATACTTCTTGTTTTTACATTGTCGGTACTCACGTATGCCGCAAGCGGAGATGTACGCTATTACGTGGACTTTGAAAACGGTAATAACCGCAGCAGCGGAAAAGCTCCCGCGGAAGCTGTTGAAACAATAAGCCGTGCAATGAATCTTGCTATAGCGGATAAGGATGCGGAGCGTGTGATTATCACGCTGATGTCACCGTACAAGATTTCATCGTACTTCACAGAGCCAGGTCACACCCCCCCTTTTGTGCTGACAACTTTGGACGGTAACACCGACTATGCAAAAACACGTGACGCAAAAATTATTTTCGGCGACACACTCCGCTATTTTCTTGGCGGAGACACAACCTTTGAAAACATATCGTTTGATTATTCAACTTCCATAAACTTTGTTGCACGGTTCAATCCTATCACCTTCGGTGAAGGAATTTCATTCACCTCCAAGGGAATAACGGATAACGGCATTTATGTTGTAGGCGGCTGGCAATCTCCCGATGACACCTCGGACAGAACACGTGACAGCCATATAACCATAAAGAGCGGCAATTTTGCCGTTGTTGTCGGCGGCTCAAGACAGAAAACGAGTGGTTCAGGCAGCAATACATATACGGGCACGCATTATATCAATATCAGCGGCGGTAGCATAGCCTCACTTTACGGAGGAACGCTTCTTGCACACAAGGCAGACTCTGCAGTGCTTGATATAAGCGGCGGTAATATAGGAACTCTTTATTTAAGTGAAGTAGGAAGCAGGCTGAACGGCAGTGCAAAAATCACCCTTAGCGGCGGCAATATAGACGAGTTTATGTGCTATGGTGCAGTAAAAGGTGAGGAGCTTACGCTATGCGGCGGAACAATAGGTAAAATGACCGCAGGATGCCAATCCGAAAGGCTCGAGTACCTACGTATTCACGCGGGCGGAGAAACCGTACTCAAATACGATGCGGACATCTATACCGAAAAACAGATTGCTAAGTTCACAGGTTTTGACAGAGTGATAAGCTCAAAAGCCGCGATAGCCGAAAAAGAATCCGAACCTGACGATTTTACACCCATTCCGAATGTGGTGTTCGTTTCGGGCGACGGTAACGGAAACGGCCAAAGTCCGATGAAAGCGACAAACTCAATGGAAACCGCATACAAAAAGCTTGCAGAAAGCGGCGGTACAATAGTTATCTCGGGCAAATACGAGCATCGCGCGAAAAACAAAATGCAAAATAGCGAAAAGGTCACTATTACAAGCGTTTACGACGGTGTGGATTATGCAAAAACAAACCCTGCCGAGATAGTTTACTTTGCCAATTTCTACTGTGGCGGTGAAACCGAATTCTGTAACATTACACTTACCGCAACAGACAGATACCAGAGCATAGTTGCAGGCGGCAACAAGCTCCACATAGGAAAAAACATAATCTCGATTCCTGCAAAATTCTA
>JAZSKM010000029.1:0-10451 GCA_045534835.1 Eubacteriales bacterium
TAAAAACGGACAGTAGAAAAAAGAGACCTCCTATGGTATAGCAAGCAATGCTTGACCATACGGCTTTTTTGTTTATTTCACGCTGGGCGCGAAACTGAATGGTGGAGGGGAATCGTAACCCCAACGTCTCGCAAGCGAGCCGTAATCCCTCGCTGCGCGATGGAGCGGGCTTCATCATAAGCCCCCACTTTCGACGCAAAAAGAAAAAAGCACCGATGGTGCTTTTCCTTTTTGGTGGTGGCGGGGGGAATCGAACCCCCGTCCGAAAACCTCTTGATACAACTTTCTCCGGGTGCAGGACACCTTTATTATTTCCCGCGCCGTTCTCCGATGCCCGGGAGAGACGGTTTGGTAGCTTTTTTGTTTATGACCGCTTCAAAAGCAAAAGGGCGGTGCACATTTACCACTAAATGACGCCAAATCCGCGGCCGTGGTACTCCACGGTTTGACGGGCTGCTTTAAAAAACAGCGGCACAGCTTACGCTGCCAATGCTACGTTTTCGTTAGCGTTTAATTTTAAGTTTGGAGCTTTTAAAGAGGATCCCCGACCTCTACCCGCTTATCATACCTCAAAATCCCCGTCGAAACCTTTACGCCCCCATAGGGAGCGGCATTGCTGCCGCTTGGTATGTTAATTATTAACATTAAATCTTGTGTCCTCGCACCAGTCGCACGCAAGGTCAAACCAATCGCTAAAGCGGTGCTTTTCGGTGCAGGTGACATTATCGCCTGTTGAGCCGCCGTGAGCGCCTTTCTCAAAAATATGAAGCTCAAACGGAATATTACACTTGCGAAGAGCCGAGGCGAAGAGCAGCGAATTATCGCAAGGAACGAGCGCATCCTCGAAGGTTGACCAGATGAACGCAGGTGGAGTGCTTTGAGTAACACGTTTTTCAAGGCTTTGCCATTCGCGCTTTGACTCATCGTACTTGTTATCAGCGCCAACGAGGTTGCTTATAGAATCTCTGTGTGTGTACTGTGTGTCATTTGTGATTACTGGGTAGGCGAGGATAAGACCGTTTGGCTTTACCGCGCTTACATCCCCGAAATACTTTTTTGCCGCGTCGCTATTCCAAAAAACACCCGTGCTTGCCGCAAGATGACCGCCCGCGGAGAAGCCGCAAACGTATATCTTGTCAGGATCTGCAAAAAACCTCTTTGCGTTCTCACGCATATACTTGACAGCACTGAGCGCCTCAAGCAGTGCGGATGGATAGGTCGCAGGAGCAACACTGTAGTAAAATATGCAAGCGTTGTAGCCGCGTGCCAGAAACTTCATAGCAATCGGATCCGCCTCGCGCTCAGAGCGCATCGCGTATCCGCCGCCGGGGAGAATTACAACGGTAGGGCGCGTTCCATTGGTATATTTGACTGTGTCCCCCTCGGTGTTCGGTACATACACACGCATATAAGGTTGAAAATCAATCTTTGGCGCATCAATTTTTGAATAATCAAGTTCGATATTATTTACTTCATAAATCATTACTAACCTTTATCCTTCATAGCGCGGTCAATGTCACGCGATGCCTGACGTTTTGCATCCGACTCGCGTTTGTCATACAGCTTTTTACCCTTGCAAAGACCGACTTCAACCTTGACGTGTGAGCCGGAAAAGTAGAGCGAAAGCGGAATGAGAGTGAGTCCGTCTTCCTTAACTTTAGAAAAGAGCCTGATTATTTCACGCTTATGCATAAGCAGTTTTTTAGGTCTGAGAGGCTCTCTGTTGTAGATGTTGCCTTTCTCGTAAGGACTGATATGAACGCCGAGCGCGAAAAGCTCGCCGTTTTTGACCTCGCAGTAGGAATCCTTAAGGTTAACTGCGCCTTGCCTCAGCGATTTTACCTCAGTACCGAAAAGAGCAACGCCGGCTTCGTACTTTTCGAGAACAAAATAGTCGTGATACGCCTTTTTGTTCTGCGCAATGATTTTATTATCATTCTTTGCCAAGACGATTCCTCCTTTCTGTGAGTCCGATATATTATACAATAAATATAAAGAGAAAGCAAGGGTATATTCAATAAAAATATTGTTTACAAACCATATCCAACTGTGGTATACTGTTATGGATAAAACACTATTTTAAGGTGGAAAATGAAAAAGTATCTCGAATGCGGAAAAATCGCCAACACCCACGGTGTTCGCGGCGATGTAATAATAGAATCCTGGTGCGACACTCCAGATGTGCTTGCAACTCTAAAGACAGTTTATACCGAAAAGGACGGCGAATATACACCTCTTGCTGTAAATAAGGCGGCTGTTTACAAGGGAAGAGTACTTGCATCGGTAGGTGATATCACGGTGCTTGAGGATGCGGCAGCGCTTAAAGGCACGGTGCTTTTTGCCGCACGCGAGGACCTTCCGCTTAGGGAAGGCGACTTTTTCGTGCAGGACCTTATCGGGCTTCCTGTTTACGAGGAGTCTACCAAGGAAAAATACGGAGTCCTTACCGACGTTATTTCGGGCGCAGCGAGTGACCTTTACGAGGTTAAGACCGAAAAGGGAACATTTCTTGTTCCTGTCGTGCCTGAATTTGTGAAAAAGATTGAGCTTGAAAACGGAATTGCTATTCACGCTATCGAGGGAATGTTTGAATGATGCGGTTTGATATTATGACACTTTTTCCCGACCTTGTTTCTACGGTGCTTGGGGAGAGCATCATCGGTAGGGCGCAGAAAAGCGGTGCTATCGAGGTTTTTGCACACAACATCCGCGACTACTCCGAGGACAAGCACCACAGAGTAGATGACACACCGTACGGCGGTGGAATGGGAATGCTAATGGCGGCACCGCCGATATATAACTGTTACTCTGCCGTTTGCGCTATGCAGCCTGAGAATGCCAAACGCAGGGTTGTATATATGTCACCCCGTGGCAGTTTGCTTACACACAAAAAGGCAAAAGAGCTTTCTCAGTATGACAATCTCGTGATACTTTGCGGGCATTACGAAGGTGTTGATACCCGAATAATTGAGGAAATAGTTGATGAGGAAATATCAATAGGCGACTATGTGCTTACGGGCGGCGAGATACCTGCCTGCATTTTAGTGGATTCGGTTGCGCGGCTTGTTGGCGGCGTGCTTTCGGACGATGAGTGCTTTGAAAAGGAGAGCATTGCGAGCGGACTTCTTGAACATCCGCAGTACACGCGCCCGTTTGAGTTTCGCGGAAGAAAGGTTCCGGATGTGCTTATATCGGGTCATCACGAGAACATAGACAAGTGGCGACTTGAGCAGTCTATTGAAATAACGAAGAAAAATCGCCCCGACCTTTATGAAAAGTGGAAAGCGGAAAACGGCGGCAGAAAGGAGCATAAATGAAAGGCGGATTTTTAGGGTGGCTATCCGACTTTTTTGAGGGAAGCGCTATTGTGCGCGGCCTTGATAAATTCGGAAGCTATCTGTATAAAAAACTCGGCAGCGGAGTTTACAGTTATGTCTTTGGTTCATATGATGATGTGTGTGAGACCTTTGACAGCAGCGCTATAGGCCAGCGGCAGGATCGCAAGCGCAAAAAGCTGCACTGCTATATTGCTAAGAGCATTGAGCAAAGTATGTATGTCAATGCCGTTTCACGCGCGATGAATTTCCTTGCGCGCTTGTCCATGCGTGTTATCGGCGTGTTTTTGATGTCAGCAGGTGTATTTTCCGTACTGTCGCAGGTTGTATTTTACCTTGCGTGGAAGGGTGACGGACATCTTCTCGGTGCTGCGGTATCGTTGCTTATGATGCTCTGCAGCATACCGATGTTCTTCTCAAAACGCGCACTTTGCACCTGCGTGTATGAGAGCGCAGTGTTCGGACATCTCACCCGCGACTTCTGTGGCTTCAGCAACCGCAGTTTTAATTTAGACGGAGCACCGAGGGGCAAAAAAACCGTGGCATTTATATTTGGATTTGTCTTCGGCTTGTTTACTTGTTTTGTAAATCCGCTTGTGTTGCTGCTTGCTATAGCGGTGGCGATAGGTGCATATATCGTTTTACTTCATCCCGAATGCGGATATCATCTGATGCTGTTTATACTTCCGTTTTTGGTGATGCTTCCGCATCCGAGTATAATTCTTGCGCTGCTTGCAATTTATACTTCTGCAAGCCTTATTATAAAGATTATACGCGGAAAGAGATATCTCAAGTTTGAACTGCTTGACATATTTGCACTTTGCTTTATGGCTGTTATGCTGCTTGGCGGCCTTGTTTCGTACGGCGGTACGCAGTCTGTTAAGGCGGCGGGAATATATACGGTGCTTATGCTTGGATATTTTTTGACCGTAGCTATTGTCAACTCTAAGGGTGAGCTTAAACGCTCGGTTTCAATACTGTCTCTGTCGCTTTTGCTTGTAGCGGCGTACGGACTGTATCAGAACTTTACGGGCAACATTTCCGCAGAGTGGATAGACCAGGAGATGTTTGACAGCATCGAGGGGCGCGTTGTTTCCACGTTTGAAAACCCCAATATGCTCGGGTTGTACCTGATATTGCTTTTGCCTATGCTTGCAGCCGGCTTTATCGGTGAAAAGAGCTGGTGGAAAAAGCCGGGGCTTATCATCTCGTTTGCCGCAGGAGCTGTCTGCCTCATATACACGTGGGCGCGCGGAGCGTGGCTCGGATTTTTGTTCGCAGCGGTAATCTTTATGCTGATGTGGAACAGACGCACTATGGGCGTACTGCTCGCAGGCATTTTTGCACTACCTGTGCTTATTCCGTTTTTACCCGAAAGTATCGTTTCGAGGTTTTCGAGTATAGGAAACCTGACCGATACGTCTACGAATTACCGTGTTTATATCTGGCGAGGCTCTGTCAATATGCTTTCTGACTATTGGCTGACCGGCATCGGAGTTGGAGAGGAAGCATTTGGAAGAATATATCCGTATTATTCATTTGCGGGAATAGAAAAGGCTCCTCACGCTCACAATCTGTTTTTACAGATGTTTATTGAGATCGGAGTTTTCGGATTTGCGTTGTTTTTGGCATTTCTGATATGCCTGTTCCAGTGTGGATTTTCACTTGCAAAGCACGGCGAGGATCGAGAGATAAGGCTTATCGGCTGCGGTGCGCTGTGCGGCACGATTGCGGCACTTGTACAGGGTATGACCGACTATGTGTGGTATAACTACCGCGTGTTCTTTATATTCTGGCTTGTAATCGGCATTACTGCCGCGGCACGCAGGATCGATGCGGATATTCGCCGCAGAAAAAAGCAGATGTGCTGTGAGCAGAGCACGGATATAGTGATATAGTTAAGGAGAAAACAAAATGACAAATGAAAAAAGAGCATTCCGCATAAATTTTGTAGACGTGCTGCTGACACTGATTATTGCAGCCGTTATAGCGGTAGGCGCATATATGCTCGGCAGTGCATTCGGCATTGACGTTTCTGCTGAGAAAGAGGATATGACGGTTGAATATACCCTGCAGTTCCGCGGACTTTCGCCTGAGTTTTACGACAATGTGAGTGTAGGCGAAGAGGTAATTGATGCGCAGAAGCGCCTTAATATAGGTACCGTTCAGTCAGTATGGACAGAGCCGTACGTTAAGGATGTGTACGACGAGGAAACGGGAATGATGGTTACCGCAACTCATCCCGACTACTTTACGTTGAATATACGTATTTCTACACCCGGAGTTATTACCGATGATATGTATTACGTAAACGGTATTAAGATGGCTGTCGGAGCAGGTATTAGTATTCATCTCAAAAACTTCTGTGCTACCGGATATGTCACCGATATGCGCATAAAATAAGGAGGCCGCTATGCAAAAGAGTAAGATTCGTTTTAATATACTTGATTTTTTGATTGTCGCGGTTGTTATCCTTTGTATTGTCGGCGTGCTTCTTCGCGGCGGAGCTGAGACTACCGACCCTAAACTTGAAACGCAGAGAGCAATCGTGACATACAAGGTTTCTAATATCCAGAGTGCTTCTCAGCATTGCTTTCAGGCAGGAGACCGCATATACAGTCAGTCGCTCGGCTGCGATATGGGATATCTTGTAGGCAAGGTTGAAGTGACTCCTGCCGTATCTTATATTGAGGACGACGGTGTTATTACCAAGACAGTATCTGTAACCGACCGCATAGACCTCGTGGGACAGTTTGAGTGCGAGGGTAAAATGAGTGAGAGCGGCTTCTCAATCGGCGGAACACAGTATATTGCTCCGGGAATGTCTACATATGCATATTTGCCAAATATAAATGTAAATATTCTTATTACAGATGTTACAGTGGTAGAATAAATAAAAAATATTGAAAAATGCTTGCATTTCTTTCGGTGATTTGTTATACTAACATATAACGAAGCATTAACAATGTATCTTAGGAGCGTATTTTTTGTTATGTTAACTGAAAATGTAACTATTACAAACAGTGTCGGCTTGCACGCAAGACCTGCCACTTTCTTTATTCAGAAAGCTAATTCATACACGAGTTCTATCTGGGTTGAAAAGGATGATCGCAGTGTGAATGCGAAGAGTCTTCTCGGCGTTCTTTCTCTCGGCATCGTAAACGGAATGACCATTACTCTTGTTGCAGACGGTGCAGACGAGGCTGATGCTATTAGCGGGTTGAAGGCACTTATTGAAAACGGCTTCAACGAATAAGCAAAATGTTGACATAAACGGGCGTGCATAACGACTATTCGTTGTGAACGCCCGTCTTTTTACTAAGAATATCCTAAGAAAGGAGACAGTATGGCACGCAGCGCAGAAAAGGCGGATGAAAGGCTTGAAAGACTGCTTGAAAAGGCGAATTCCTTGCCTCTTCGTCCTGGTGTATATATTATGAAGAATACTGCCGGCGATGTCATATATGTCGGCAAGTCAAGAAAGCTTAAAAATCGTGTATCTCAGTATTTTCAGAACAGCCAGAAGGATTATAAGACCTCTAAAATGGTGGCGGCTGTAAATGATTTTGACTTTTTTCTCTGCGATACCGAGATGGAGGCGCTCACACTTGAGAATGTTCTGATAAAGGAGCATTATCCAAAGTACAATATAAATTTAAAGGACTCAAAAACCTATCCTTACATCAAGGTCACAACCGCAGAGGAGTATCCGCGGCTTCTGGTGACACGCACGCGCGCGGCGGATAAGGCAAGGTATTTCGGTCCTTATTCGGGCGCATCGGTCGCTTATAACATTATTGATACGCTTTCAAAATCACTTGGACTGCCGAACTGCAAGCGCAGCTTCCCGCGTGACATAGGCAAGGAACGTCCTTGCATATACTACCAGATAGGGCAGTGTATGGGCACCTGTAAAAAGGGAAGCTCTAAGGAAGAATACAGCGCCGCTGTGGATGCGGCTCTCAGGGTACTTGGCGGCGACTTTGAACTCGCGAAAAAGGAACTTGAAAAAAGAATGTACCGTCTTGCCGAGAGCGAAAATTTCGAGGCGGCGGCAAAATGCCGTGACAGCATAGCCTCGCTTGAGAAGATATCCGAGCGGCAAAAGGTGGTTACCTCGCCTAAAGCGGAGCAGGATGTTGTTGCGCTTTATACAGACGATAAATGCAGTGTTATTTCGGTATTCTATATCCGAAGCGGAATGCTTGTTGATAAAGATGAATTTGTTTTTTCGGCCGATGAGATAATAAGTGCCGAGGACATTCCAAGTTTTCTTTGCGGTTTGTATTCACGCAGAACGTATATACCGCGTGATGTTCTGCTGTACGACGAAGCCGATGAGGAAAGTATGCAGGCACTTGCTGAGCTGCTTTCCGAAAAGGCAGAACGCAAGGTTAGTGTCTACCGTCCAATGCGCGGCGAGCTTAAAAAACTTTGTGCAATGGTGTATGACAACGCGGCTGAAAAGGCGGCAAAGTTTGCGCAGGCCGAGGCGCGCGACAACAAGATGCTAACCAAACTTGCATCCCTTCTTTCGCTTGATAGTCCGCCTTGCCGTATAGAGGCATATGATATATCCAATATAGGAAAAGAGCATATAACCGCGGGAATGGTGGTTGCCGAAAATGGCAAGTTTAAAAAGCGTGATTACCGCACTTTTTCTATTCGCACCACCGATGGAATAGATGACTACGCCGCTATGCGCGAGGCGATTTCGCGGCGCATTGCACATCTTTCTGACGAGAGCGGCAGTTTTTCAAACCGTCCCGACCTTATCTTGCTTGACGGCGGGGTAGGGCACGTGGGTACAGTAAAGGCGCTTTTAAAGGAGCTTCACACTGATATACCTGTTTACGGTATGGTAAAGGACGAGCATCATAAGACACGCGCGCTAACCGACGGAGTTAACGATATCAGTATTGCGCGTGAGCAGAGCGTGTTTGTGTTTATCTATGGAATTCAGGAGGAGGTTCACAGATATTCCGTCAGCAGAATGGACAGCGCAAAGAGAAAAACGCTAAAGCACTCTGTGCTTGAGGAGATTAACGGCATAGGACCCGCCAAGGCGAAAAGGTATATGAAAGCGGCAGGGAGCCTGGCGGCTATAAAAAACGCGGATGTTGGCGGTCTTTGCAGCATGGGAATACCAAAGAAGGATGCAAATTCGATATTTGAACATTTCAGCGCAAAACGGGAGAAAAGAAAATGAGAATAATAACGGGACTTGCAAAAGGAACAAAGCTGTTTACCCTTGAGGGAGATGCCACACGTCCTACGTCGGAGAGGGCAAAAGAAGCGCTTTTTTCGATGCTGCAATTTGATATTGAGGGCAGAAGAGTGCTTGATTTGTTCGCTGGCTCAGGACAGCTTGGGCTTGAGGCGATAAGCCGCGGCGCAGAGTACTGTATGTTTGTGGACTCCTCTGCGCAGGCGATAGAAATAGTAAAAAAGAATATAGAGAAAACGCACTTTGTCGATAAGACAAAGGCACAGATAGCCGACTACCGCAATTTTCTCAGGAAATCCGAGGGGCGAGATGGCTTTGATATCATTTTCCTCGATCCTCCGTATGCATCAGGCGCACTCACAGATGCGCTTATGCGCCTTTACCGCACAAAACTTATGCATAAGGGCTGTCTTATCGTCTGCGAGAGCGAAAATGACGGTATGCGTATTTTTGAAAAAGAACCAACGCTTTGCGAAATGTATTCTTCGGTAAAGCATAGCGGATACGGAAGAGTTCATATAGAAATACTGACACCAAGTGATGCCTATTATACAAAGGAAGAGAAGAATGAACAGTAAACTTGCACTTGTTACAGGAAGCTTTGATCCCATCACCTGCGGACACATTGATATAGTACGCCGCGCATCAACTATGTTTGACCGCGTAATAGTTCTTGTTGCGCAGAATGAAGGGAAGAAATATATGTTTTCCTCCGAAGAACGCAAAAAAATAGCACAGGTGGCGCTGAGCAATGCAGAAAATGTTTCTGTAGAATGCTGGGACGGATATGTTGCGGATTTTGCAAGAGCGCATAATGCGGATGCGTTTGTTAGGGGAATACGCGACGGAAACGACGTTGAGTATGAGCAGGTGATGGCTAATAAGAATTTCGAGCTTTGCTCTGTTGATACGGTTATGCTGTTTGCCAAGCCCTGCTATCACGATGTAAGCTCAACTGCAGTAAGGGCGCTTCTTGAAAAAGGAGAGGATGCAAGCGAATATATGGATAAAGCATCGTATGAGTTCGCAAAGAATATCTTGACATCAAGGCAAGAAACCGTACACGAAATATGATTGGTGAAAAAATAATCAATTTTGTGAAAATATGCGAAAACATTCAAACATATATTTACATTTTTGTGAATATATGTTACAGTAATATTGTATATCTTACAAATACTTTGGAGGTATTTATGAAAAAATATTTGCTATTGTACTTTCTGCAATGCTGCTCGCACTTTGCTTTGCAGTAACTGCAGGCGCAGCAGAGTATGTTTACTATGAAAATGACTTCTCTGATGCAAGCACCCTTTCCGATTTTACACAGTTCCGTGGCGAGTGGGGTGTTGTTGACGGACAGCTTATGCTTGTTGGTATCGCCGGCCTTGAACTTGACGATCAGGCTTGGCTCCTTTTCTCCAAGGATGAGGGCATTATGAACCTTACCGACTACATTCTTGAAGTCGATATGATTAATACCGCTACTCAGGGCGGTCCTATCGTTCGTTGCGATATTGACAACTGCTTCCCTGAAAACGACAGCGGTTTCTGCGGCTACCAGACCTACATCAGCTTCACCGCTACCAAGGGCGCTGTCGGTATGGCAAAGCTCGACGGTAGATGGAAGGACAATTTTGTTGTAAGTGATGATGTTCTTACCCCCGGATCCACTATCCATCTTAAGAGCGTGCTTGAGGGCAACACTATCACCTATACTATCTCGAATCCTGTGACCGGTGATGTTTACTGGACCACTGAAGTTGAGGATGATTCTTATGCTTACGGTGCTTTCGGTTTCCGTAGCTGTCTTATGAAGGACGGTGTTACCAACCTTGGCGTACTCGGTTACGATAACCTCAAGGTTACTGCGATCGGCGCTGTAGGCGACC
>JAZSKM010000151.1:0-9337 GCA_045534835.1 Eubacteriales bacterium
GGGCATTCGGTGGCGTTCGAGTCGTTTGCGTTTAGAAAGCTTGGCTATAAAGACGTTTTAGAGCTAGGTCCCGGTGAAATCGTTGAGATAACGCCTGATGAAATTATCAAGCTTTCACCGCCTAGAAAGAAAATGAAAATCTGCTCCTTCCTTTGGTCTTACTACGGCTATCCAACGGCAACCTACGAGGGCGTAAACGTTGAAATGATGCGCTGTCGTAACGGCGAGCTTCTTGCCGAAAAGGACATAAAGAGCGGAATTATCGATAAAATTGACTCGGTTAGCGGTGTTCCAGATTCTGGCACGCCTCACGCGGTAGGCTATGCAAACAGAAGCCATAAACAGTTTGCTCGCCCTTATATTAAATACACGCCAACTTGGTCTAGAAGTTTCACGCCGTCAAAGCAATCGGAAAGAACTAAGGTTGCGCAAATGAAGCAAATTCCCGTGCTTGAACTTATAAAGGGCAAGAACCTTTTATTCGTTGACGATTCAATCGTTCGCGGAACACAACTTAAAGAAACCGTCGATTTTCTCTATGACAACGGTGCTAAAGAAGTACATATGCGTTCTGCTTGTCCTCCTATTATGTATAGCTGCAAGTATCTTAATTTCTCGCGTGCAACAAACGAACTTGAACTTATTGCTCGCCGTGTAATTTTGGAGCTTGAAGGTGAAGAAGGCTTTAAATACATTGATGAATACAGTGATTCCGCAACCGAGCGCGGACAAAAATTAAGAGCAAAAATATGTGAAAACTTCAATTTCGCCTCGCTTGAATTTCAGTCTCTTGAAGGCGTGATTAAAGCTATAGGAATTGAACCTTGCAAACTTTGCACATATTGCTGGAACGGAAAGGAATAAATAATATGATTACACAGTCCAAATCTGATAGCTACGCTGCAGCAGGCGTAGACATTACCGCAGGTTACAAGGCGGTTGAACTGATGAAACAGCATATTGCCCGTACTAAAAATGCAGGTTGTCTTGACGATGTCGGCGGCTTTGGCGGTTGCTTCGGACTGCCTGTTGCAGGTATGGAGGAGCCCGTTCTTGTATCCGGCACTGACGGCTGCGGTACTAAGGTTAAACTTGCTATCCTTATGGATAAGCACGATACAATCGGCATTGATGCCGTTGCAATGTGCGTAAACGATATAGTTTGTGTCGGCGCAAAGCCGCTGTTCTTCCTTGACTATATCGCTTGTGGAAAGAATATACCTGAAAAGATTGCTTCTATCGTTGGCGGCGTTGCAGAGGGCTGCGTCCAATCCGGCGCTGCTCTTATCGGCGGTGAAACCGCTGAGCATCCGGGTATGATGCCCGCTGAGGATTATGACCTTGCAGGTTTTGCTGTCGGCATCGTTGACAAGAAGAAAATTCTCGACAATACCAAGATGGCTGAAGGTGATGTAGTTATAGCACTTGCTTCAAGCGGTGTTCATTCAAACGGTTTTTCGCTTGTCCGCAAGGTATTTGATATTGACAATAATCCTGCTTCGCTTTACGAGCCTTGCGCGGAGCTTTGTGGAAAGAGCATTGCAGAAACTCTTTTAACTCCTACAAAGATTTATGTTAAGAGCGTGCTTGCACTTCTTGAAAAGGTGACGGTTAAAGGAATCAGCCATATCACAGGTGGCGGTTTTTATGAAAATATTCCGCGCTCTGTTCCTAAGGGACTTACCGCAAAGATTGATAAGTCCGCGGTAAAGGTGCTTCCCATCTTTGACCTTATCGCAAAGACCGGCAACATTCCCGAGCGCGATATGTATAACACCTACAATATGGGCGTGGGTATGAGTATCGTTGTTCCCGCAAGCGAGGTTGACAGCGCACTTGAAATTCTTCGTGCAAATGGCGAGGATGCATATGTTATCGGCGAGATTATCAGCGGCGATGATGGCGTGGTGCTTTACTGATGAATAGCGCGTATAAAAAAATAGCCGTTCTGGTTTCGGGCGGCGGCACCAATCTTCAGGCGCTTATTGATGCTGAGAAGCAGGGCAAACTCGGTAGCGGCAGGATAGCTTTGGTTATTTCGTCGAAACCTGATGTTTACGCATTGGAACGCGCAAAGAATAACGGTATTGCTACCCTTGTTCTTGCACGCAAGGCATATGACTCTATCACCGAATACTCAAAGGCGCTTGCTGATGCTCTTGAAAATGCAGGTGTTGACCTTGTTGTGCTTGCAGGCTTCCTCACTATAATAGACGAGCAGGTTTACGAGAGATTTCCTAATAGAATTTTAAATGTGCATCCTGCGCTTATTCCGTCTTTTTGCGGTAAGGGATTTTACGGTCTTAAGGTTCACGAGGCAGCGCTTTCTAAGGGTGTCAAGCTTTCAGGTGCTACCGTCCATATTGTGACTCCCGAGTGCGATGCGGGTCCTATTGTTTTGCAAAAAGCTGTTGCAGTCAGTCAGGACGATACTCCCGAAACTTTGCAGAGAAGAATTATGGAAGAAGCTGAGTGGGAAATCCTCCCTATGGCTGTCAGACTCTTCTGCGAAGATAAAATTTCGGTTGTTGATAACAAAGTGTATATCAAAGGAGAATAATAATGAAGATTTCATCTATTGCAAATGAACTTAATTCTCTTGCTTATCACGGCAGAGGAATCATAATCGGCAAGAGTGCCGACGGTAAAAAGGCGATTACTGCTTATTTTATAATGGGCAG
Source organism: Eubacteriales bacterium (assembly GCA_045534835.1). Classification (GTDB taxonomy): domain Bacteria; phylum Bacillota; class Clostridia; order Oscillospirales; family CAG-272; genus UMGS902. The sequence continues at coordinate 2,682 of JAZSKM010000151.1, forward strand.
AAGCGAGAACAGCCGTAACCGCGTATTCGTTGCCGAGGGTGATGCTATGCGTACAAAGGCTTATGACGAGTCAAAGATGACCGATCCTCATCTTATTATCTATTATCCTGTCAGAGTTCTTGGAAACAAGACTATCGTCACGAACGGTGACCAGACAGACACTATTTATGAGCTTATGGACAAGCAGATGACCTTCGAACAGGCGCTCCGTACCCGTGAGTTTGAAGATGACAAGCCTAATTTTACTCCCAGAATTTCTGGCATTATTCACTGTGAAAACGGTGATATGAACTTTGCTATGTCTATCCTTAAGAGTGCAGAGGGGGATGATGCATCCTGCGAGAGATTTACATATGCGTATTCTACTCCTCTTGCAGGCAGAGCTAAATTCATTCACACATATAACTGTGACGGAAATCCGCTTCCTTCTTTTGAGGGAGAGCCTAAAACTCTTGAACTTCCCGAAATGGATATTGATGCGCTTACAAATTTGATCTGGACAAATCTTAACGAAGATAACAAGGTATCGCTTTTTGTAAGATATATTGATATTGCAAGCGGAGAGAGCGAAACAAGAATTGTGAATAAGAATGTTTGAGGTGTAAAATGAAAGAATTTGAACTTAAATACGGCTGTAACCCCAACCAGAAGCCTGCTAAAATTTTTATGCACGACGGTTCTGAGCTTCCTATTGAAATACTTTCCGGCAGACCGGGCTTTATCAACTTTCTTGATGCATTCAACAGTTGGCAGCTTGTAAAGGAGCTTAAAGAGGCTCTTGGCCTTCCCGCGGTTACTTCCTTTAAGCACGTAAGCCCGACCTCTGCGGCAGTCGGAGTTCCGCTTTCTGATAAACTTAAAAAGGCTTGCTTTGTTGACGATATCGTAGACCTTGATAAGTCTCCGCTCGCATGTGCGTATGCAAGAGCAAGAGGAACAGACCGTATGTGTTCTTTTGGTGACTGGGTTGCACTTTCCGATGTTTGTGACGTTACCACCGCTAAGCTTATCAAGAGAGAGGTTTCGGACGGAATTATCGCTCCCGGCTATGAGCCAGAAGCACTCGAAATTCTCAAGACAAAGAGGAACGGCAACTATAATATTGTAAAGATTGATCCTGACTATGTTCCTGCTTCAATCGAACATAAACAGGTTTACGGCATTACCTTTGAGCAGGGAAGAAACAACTTTGAAATCAATGCTAATCTCCTTTCGGATATCGTTACTGAATGTAAGGATATGCCGAAAAGTGCTATTCGCCACCTTATTATTGCGCTCATCACTCTTAAATACACTCAGTCAAACTCGGTTTGCTATGCTGTAGACGGACAGGCTATCGGCGTTGGCGCAGGTCAGCAGTCGAGAATTCATTGCACAAGGCTTGCGGGCACAAAGGCTGACACTTGGTTCCTCCGTCAGCACGAGAAGGTACTTGCACTTCCTTTCAAGGATACTATCGGCCGTCCTGACAGAGATAATGTTATTGACGGTTATATCAACCGTAACGAAGAGGATGTATGCGCTGACGGCAACTGGCAGAAGTACTTTACAAGACAGCCTGAGCCGCTTACCGATGCTGAAATTCGCGCATATCTTGACACTATTGACGGTGTAGCACTCGGTTCTGATGCGTTCTTCCCGTTCAGTGACAATATTGAGCGTGCAAAGCGCAGCGGCGTAAAGTATATTGCTGAGCCCGGCGGATCTATCCGCGATGATGTTGTTATTGATTGCTGCAACAAGTACGGTATGACGATGGCATTTACAAAAATGCGCTTGTTCCACCATTGATTTGGGAGGCGGAATGAAAATATTGGTTGTGGGTGGCGGCGGTCGTGAACACGCCATCATCAAAAAGATTAAAGAAAATAAAAATGTTACCGGAATATTTGCACTCCCCGGTAACGGCGGTATTGGAAAAGACGCAACCTGCATTAATATCGGTGCTAAGGATATTGATGCAATAGTTGCTTTTGCTACCGAAAATGCTATTGATTATGCGGTTGTCGCTCCCGACGATCCGCTTGTACTCGGCGCTGTAGATGCACTTGAAGAGAAGGGAATTCCTTGCTTTGGTCCGCGTGCAAATGCGGCGATTATTGAGGGAAGTAAGGTTTTTTCAAAAAATTTGATGAAGAAATACGGTATCCCCACCGCTTCATACGAAGTGTTTACCGAAATGGATGCGGCGCTAAAATATCTTGAAACCGCTCCAATTCCGACTGTTATCAAGGCTGACGGTCTTGCTCTTGGTAAGGGTGTTGTTATCGCAATGACCCGCAATGAGGCGCTTGACGCTGTTAGGTCTATGATGCAGGATAAGGTGTTTGGCGAGAGCGGAAGCCGCGTTGTAATTGAAGAATTTCTTACAGGTCCCGAGGTTTCAGTTCTTGCTTTTACTGACGGAAAAACCGTAGTTCCTATGGTTTCTTCAATGGACCACAAGCGTGCAGGCGATAACGACACAGGTCTTAATACAGGCGGTATGGGCACTGTTGCTCCTAACCCCTATTATACTAAGAGCATCGCAGACGTTTGTATGGAAAAGATTTTCCTGCCTACAGTCAACGCTATGAATGCTGAAGGACGTACTTTCAAGGGGTGCCTCTACTTTGGTCTTATGATAACCGAAAACGGCCCTAAGGTGATTGAGTATAACTGTCGCTTCGGCGATCCTGAAACGCAGGTTGTCCTTCCGCTTCTTGAAAGCGATCTGCTAACTGTTATGCAGGCAGTTACCGAGGAAAGACTTTCCGAGGTGGAGGTAAAGTTTGCTGATGCTCACGCTTGCTGTGTCGTTATGGCATCAAAGGGCTATCCAACCGCTTATGAAAAAGGATTTGAAATATCAATACCCGAGGAGATTTCTGATAAGGTATATGTTGCAGGTGCTTCTGCCAGTGGAGGAAAACTTGTAACCTCGGGCGGAAGAGTTCTTGGAGCAACTGCTGTTGCCTCAACACTTTCTGATGCTGTTAAAGGAGCATATGCACTTGTTGATAAAATTAGCTTTTCAAATGCATTTTACCGTCACGATATAGGCGCGAAGGCGCTTAATGCCTTGGAGGTTAACAATGGTATATAGAATATACGTTGAAAAGAAAAAGGAACTTGCCAACGAGGCAAAAGCGCTTCTTTCGGATGCGCGCTCGCTTCTCGGCATAAGTTCGCTTAAAGATGTTCGCATTATCAATCGCTATGATGCAGAAAACATCACAGAAGAATTGTTTGATTATGCTACTAAAACTGTTTTTGCAGAGCCTCAGCTTGACATTGCCGCAAAAGAAGTTGACCTTAGCGGTGCAGTTGTCTTTGCCGTTGAGTATCTGCCCGGACAATTTGACCAGCGCGCAGATTCTGCCGCACAGTGCATACAGATAATTTCGCAGGGTGAGCGTCCGCTTGTGCGTACTGCTAAGGTTTACGCTCTTTACGGCGATCTTACCGAGGCTCAGGTTGCTGAGATCAAGAAGTATGTAATTAACCCCGTTGAAGCTCGCGAGGCGGCACTTGAAAAGCCTGCAACTCTTGCGCTTAATTACACTGTTCCTACCGAAGTTATGACTCTTGATGGCTTTACTGCGCTTGACGAAGCGGGACTTGCGAAGTTTGTCGCTGACTACGGTCTTGCTATGGATACCGCAGATATTGCTTTCTGCCAGAATTATTTTAAGAGCGAGCATCGCGATCCTACAATTACCGAGATCCGTATGATTGATACATATTGGTCTGACCACTGCCGTCACACTACTTTCCTTACCGTTATTGATAACGTGACTTTTGAGGACGAGCTTCTTCAAAACGCTTATAACGACTATATCGCAGTGCGTAAGGAGCTTGGCAGGACCAAGCCAATATGCCTTATGGACCTTGCAACCGTTGCTGTTAAATATCTTAAAAAGAATGGCAAACTTGACAAGCTTGATGAATCAGAAGAAATTAATGCTTGTACCGTAAAAATCGAGGTTGAGGTCGACGGAAAAAAGGAGCCTTGGCTTCTTTTGTTCAAGAATGAAACTCACAACCATCCTACTGAGATCGAGCCTTTTGGCGGTGCCGCTACCTGTATCGGCGGTGCAATCCGCGATCCGCTCTCCGGCAGAGCATATGTATATGGCGCAATGCGTGTGACTGGTGCGGCTGATCCACTTAAGGCTGTCAGTGAAACTATCCCCGGCAAGCTTCCGCAGAGAAAGATTGTTACAACTGCGGCACAAGGCTATTCTTCTTACGGTAACCAGATCGGTCTTGCAACGGGTATCGTCGACGAGATATATCACGATGGCTATGCGGCAAAGCGTATGGAAATCGGAGCGGTAATTGCTGCTGCTCCTGCCGCAAATGTACGTAGAGAACGTCCTTGCCCCGGTGATATCGTTATTCTCCTTGGCGGAAGCACCGGCCGTGACGGTATCGGCGGTGCTACCGGCTCTTCTAAGGCGCATAACGCTCACTCTGTTGAAACCTGCGGTGCCGAGGTGCAGAAGGGAAATGCTCCCGAGGAAAGAAAGCTACAGCGACTTTTCCGCAATCCAGAGGCTTGCCGTATGATTAAGCGTTGTAATGACTTTGGTGCAGGCGGCGTGTCTGTTGCAATTGGTGAACTTGCCGACGGTCTTGAAATCGACCTTAATGCAGTTCCTAAAAAGTATGAAGGTCTTGACGGCACCGAGCTTGCTATAAGTGAATCTCAGGAACGTATGGCTGTAGTTATCGAACCTGAAAACCTAGAGCGCTTTATGGCGCTTGCAAAAGCTGAAAATCTTCAGGCTTGCAAGGTTGCTGACGTAAAAGAAGAGGCGCGACTTGTAATGAACTGGAACGGCAAGAAAATCGTAGACATAAGCCGCGACTTTCTTAACTCCAACGGTGCAGACAAGCATATTGATGTTGTCGCTGCAAAGCCCGAGTCTATTGAAAAAGAGGTTAGCGGAAGCTTTACCGAAAATTACAAGAAACTTGCAGGCGACCTTAATATTTGCTCCAAGCGCGGTCTTTCCGAGCGCTTTGACTCTACTATAGGTGCCGGAACTGTTCTTATGCCTTTTGGCGGTAAAAATCAGCTTACACCAATTCAGGCAATGGTACAGAAGATTTCTGTTGAAAAGCAGGATACCGATGACTGTTCGTTTATGTCTTGGGGCTATAATCCCTTTATTACCGAAAAGAGCCCTTACCACGGTGCATATCTCGCGGTAATCGAGTCGGTTTGTAAACTCATTGCTACGGGTGCTTCCTTTGAAGATGTTTATCTTACTTTCCAGGAGTATTTTGAGCGACTTGGTAAGAATCCTAAGCGTTGGGGCAAGCCTCTTGCTGCACTGCTTGGTGCTTTTGAGGCACAGAAGGAGCTTCAGATCGGCTCTATAGGCGGCAAGGACTCAATGAGCGGTTCATTTGAGAGCCTCGACGTTCCGCCTACTCTTGTTTCCTTCGCTGTTACGACAGGCAAGATTAAGGATGTTGTTTCGCCCGAGTTTAAAAAGGCAGGCAACAAGGTAGTTCTTATTTCTCCTGAATATGATAAGAACGGTCTTCCAAAGACCGACTCCCTCCTTAAAGTGTTTGCGAGAGTTACCGAGCTTCTCCGCAGCGGTAAGGCAGTTTCTTGCTATACTCCCGGCATTGGCGGCATTGCTGAGGCGGTTATGAAGATGTGCTTTGGTAACGGCTTCGGATTTGACTTTAACGGTGATGTTTGTGTAAAGGGAATTTTCGATTACTGTTATGCAAGTTTTGTGCTTGAAGTTATCGAGGATGTTGAGTGTGACTATGTTATCGGTACAGTTACCGATGACTCTAAGCTCGCAATGGGTGACGAAAGCATTTGCCTTGACGAGATTCTTGGCGTTTACGAGAATAAACTTGAGAGTGTATTCAGCTGTAATATCCCCGATAAAGGGGTGGCTATGGAGAACTTCTCCTATGAAGCAAAAGAGCGTGTCGCTCCGGCTATTAAGGTTGCAAAGCCTCGTGTACTTATTCCTGCTTTCCCCGGTACGAACTGCGAGTTCGACAGTGCAAAGGCTGTTCGTGCGGCTGGTGCCGAGGCCGAGATATTTGTCATTAACAACCTGAGCGCAAGCGGTATTCGCGAAAGCGTAGAGCAGTTTGCAAAGAAGCTCAAGGAATCACAGATGGTATTCATCCCCGGCGGTTTCTCCGGCGGTGACGAACCGGACGGCAGTGGCAAGTTTATCACTGCATTCTTCCGTAACGCTGAGATCAAGGAGGGCGTAACCGAACTTCTTGAAAAGCGTGACGGTCTTATGTGTGGTATATGCAACGGTTTCCAGGCACTTATCAAGCTCGGACTTGTGCCTTACGGAAGGATTATCGACACTGACGAGAACTGCCCGACTCTTACGTTTAACACTATATCCCGTCACCAGTCGAGAATAGTTCATACCCGTGTTGCTTCTAACAAGTCTCCTTGGCTTTCACTCGCCAATGTGGGTGATGTTTATACCGTGCCGATTTCTCACGGTGAAGGGCGCTTTATCGCGCCTGAAAGCCTTATACGTGAGCTTGCTGCAAACGGTCAGATTGCTACACAGTATGTTGATCTAAGCGGCAATGCTACTGAGGACATACATTTTAACGCCAACGGTTCTATGTATGCAATCGAGGGTATTACTTCTCCAGACGGTCGTGTA
>JAZSKM010000031.1:0-3795 GCA_045534835.1 Eubacteriales bacterium
TTTTCAAGTGTTTCCCAGATGCCCGCCATATACATAGCGCCGAGCGCTCTGTCGTAGAGGCCATAGCCGGGTTTGCCTGTTTCGCCCCATATCATTCTGCCGTGATCGGGGCGAAGATAACCGTCAAAGCCAACATCGTGATAAGCTTTAAGGATTTCCACAATGTCAAGGGAGCCGCATCCGGAAAGGTGCCCGCTCTCTTCAAACGAGCCATCGTCAAGAATTTTAATATTTCTCACGTGAGCAAAGTGTATTCTGCCTATCGAACCGTACTTGCGCACCATTGCGGTGTAGTCGTTCGCTTTTGTGCATCCGAGCGAGCCGCTGCAGAGGGTGAGACCGTGGTGAACATCGTCATAGAGCGAAAGAAAACGGTCAATATTCGCTTCGTTTGTGATGATTCTCGGAATACCGAAGATAGACCACGGAGGGTCGTCGGGGTGAATAGCCATTTTTACATCGTATTCAATGGCGGTGGGTATGATTTCTTTAATGAAATATTCGAGGTTTTTCCAGAGTCCTTCCTCGCCGATTTTTTTATACTCTTCGATAAGACAGCTGATTTCATCAGGGGAATACGATGCGTCCCAGCCAGGGAGAGTCATTTTGCAAGGGTCCATCCTGTCCACGTCTTCTTTGTAATAGACGAGTGCGTTTGAACCGTCGGGGAGCGGCTGGTCAAGACGTGAACGAGTCCAGTCGAATACCGGCATGAAGTTGTAGCATATACACTTTACACCGGCTGCAGAAAGGCGGCGGATATTCTCTTTATAATTTTCTATATAGTGCTGATAATCGCCGCGGCGCAGTTTGATGTCCTCGTGTACCGGGACAGACTCAATTACTTCAAATTCAAGACCTGCGGCTTCGCAGTCAGCCTTGAGCTTTGCAATTTCCTCGATAGGCCATACTTCGCCAACAGGGACTGAGTAAACTGCAGTAACAACGCCGCTTATGCATGGAATCTGTCGGATTTTTCCTAGGCTTATCGAATCATCAGGCCCGTACCAACGAAAGGTTATTTTCATATTTTTCTCCTTTATAAAAGTTCGAGCGAGGTGCGGAGCGCATCGTCAGCATTTGTTTTTTCTTCAAAGACTTTACTTGGGTCACGCAGCTTTTCAAATTTGTCGAAATATCTGTGTCCGAACTCATACAGACTTTTTGCATTGAAGTGCAGAAAATCCTCGTTTGAGGTAAGTCCCTTTGCCGAGACGTATCCGACCATCGGGATTTCATCTGCAACCTCTTTTATCTGCTCGTCGATAAGTGCACAGTTTTTCATATCATCGTCTATCTGGCAGTCCTTTAAGAATTCGCCAAGCCCTCCGACAAGAAATGGAACATCGTAAAGATCAAGTTCCTTTTGGAATGCTTCGATTATCGCCTTCAATTTTGCCTTGTACGGCTGTATGCGCTCATGCATACGGTCGCTTTCCCCCTGATGCCAGAGAACGCCTGCAATAGTGGAGGTACGCATGGCAAGCCGCGCCTGATAAACTGCGTGGTCAAAGAGCAGACTGCCTTCCTTCCACTGACCTGCGCTCGTGCCGCCGTCAGCTGCGGGGATAAGTCCCACGTCAACGCCGTATTTTGCCGCATATTTTTCGGCAAAGCTTTCTGCAAGGCAAACACCCGAAAAACTGCGGTCACAGTTTACAGGGCGGTACATTTTCTGCCATCGGCCGTTGCGAAGCACCTTGATATGTTTTGTATCAATTTTTTCTGCTTCGGAAAGAAGACCGCGTCCCGCCATGTTTGATTGACCTATAAGTAAAAAAGAATGTATCATATTACTTTTTCATTTCCTTGTAGAATTTCTGCATTACGTAGAAGGCGAGCTTGCGATGTGTCTTGTCGGCGCTTAGAAGTCCTTTTAAGTTATAGTAATTCTGGAGGTAATGAGTTCTTCTAGGGCAACGGAAGTCATAGAGAATCCAAGGACAAGTGCCTCTGAGATACGGAACAGACGGGAAAAGCTCTGTCTGTTTCTCATAGAAATATTCCTGGAAATCTTCGGTAGTTTTATCGGTTATTGTGCCTCTGTAGCCTGAAAGTGCATCCGCGCCGAACTCTGTAATGATAACGGGCTTTGTAGGCTTGCTGTTTTCAAAAAATTCGGTGAGAAGCGCAAAGTTCGGAGTGTACCAGCCGATATATTCGTTCACGCCGATAATGTCGAGATGCTTTTCAAGACGGTCTGCAATCGCATTGTGGAATACGAGGCAGGCAGCGGAAACGGGTCTTGTCTTATCAGTATTGTGGGCAAAGTCTACAAGCTTGCCCATAAATTCATAGCGCTCGTCGGTGTCGGGGTTTTCATTTCCGACCGACCAAATAATAACGCTTGCACGGTTATAATCGCGTCTTATAAGCTCGGCAAGCTGATTTTCCGCATCTTTATATGTATCTTCGTTTTTGAATGCGATGTGCCAGTAAACGGGGATTTCTTCCCAGAGCATAATGCCAATTTCGTCTGCAAGCGGTGCCATTCTTTCACTGTGAGGATAGTGTGCAACTCTCATAAAGTTGCAGCCAAGCTCTTTTGCGAGCATAATGTTTTCAATTCGCTCTTCGTCGGTCAGGGCTTTTCCGTTCTTAACGCTTTCTTCGTGAGCGCATACACCGCGCAGGAATATCGACTCGCCGTTAAGCAGGATATCCATTCCATCTACCTTGATTTCGCGGAAACCGACCTTATCGGTGACTTCATCACAGCCGTAAGAAACAGAAGCAGTATAAAGCTTCGGGTTTTCGGGCGACCAGAGTGACGGCTCTGCGTCAAACAGAATTTCACCGTAGCCATCACGAACTGCAATGTCTTTTTTTACGTTCAGTTCGTTGATAGAAAGAAGTGCCGTGCCGTTTGTTTTATCCGAGACGGTGACAGACGCGCGTATTTTCTTAAATGAGGAATTCGGCTCAAGAGAAATTTTGAAGTCTTTTATATAGGTATTGGGTACGCGGAAGATTTCTATGTCACGGTAAATTCCGCCGTAGTTAAACCAGTCAGTTGCAAGTGTTGGAACTTGACTTTCTCTTCGGGTGCTGTCAACCTGAATTACAAGACGGTTGCGCCGGTCAATATACTCAGTGATATCGAAATAAAATGGAGTAGAGCCTCCAAGGTGCATACCGAGGAACTGCTTGTTGAGATATACTCTTGCAAGATAGTTAGCAGCGCCGATTTTTAAAATAACGCGCTCGTTTCCATCCTTGGGGATGTATTCAAATTTGCGGGTGAAAACGATACTTCCGTCATAGAGCTTGAGTTCCTTTTCGTAAAGATTCCAGCAAACGGGAAGATTCATAAGCGGCCACTCGTCAAACGAGTAGTCAAGGGGGAGAGAGAAACCGTTACGGTCGGTAGCCTTTTCATTTTGCCAATTGCCTTCAAGAAAGTGGTCATACTGGTCAATGCCGTAATTCCATGGGCCGTTAAGAGGTTCTTTTTTTCTTGAGCGGTCGAAAACCATCGAGTCGGCTAATACAAGATTTGTGTGTTCCATAACGTTTTCCTTCCGTATTGGTTATTAAAGTGTCAATTTCAGTATATAACAAATCAATTTGCATTACAATTACTATTTTAGGCTTTTTATATTGCATTTTCACGCATCAAGAGGTATAATGAAGCTATGGATATTTTGAACGAATATATTGACGGTGATATTTACGCAAAGCACAATGTCACCGAGGCACCGCAGGAAGCCGATTTTTATATGCATATACATGATACCTGCGAAATCTGCTATATTGTGAGCGGCAATATTGAATACCTCGTTGAGGGAACCGTAT
>JAZSKM010000048.1:0-4537 GCA_045534835.1 Eubacteriales bacterium
AGCTCTTCAGTCTGATTCTGATCTTTTCATTGACTGCCATTTTGTTTTGCCTCCTTCTAAAATAATTAGTGGGGCGATACACTCAACACTGTGCCGTGCGTTTCAAGCGTTCCCTTTTTGAACCCGGCACTTACTACACCCACAAACGGCGCTTGGGGAAAAGTAAATACCGGCACGGGAATGCTTTTTGCACACGCACGGTGCATAAGCGTAAGTCTTGCTGTCGCCCGGTTATCGGACATACTCCACGAAAATTACCCGCATACTCGCGGCAACCTCTCGCTTCATCGCATATCAAGCCCTTTAATTATATACTAACGAATACAAAAATGCAAGAAAAATATTATTTTTTTACAAAAAAATTGCGAGAACTTTCTCGGACTTTTTTGTATATTTTGCACAATGATATTTTCTGCACTTTTTTTCAATAACTCTGTTATTTTGTTTTCGTTTATGTTAAAATAGATACAGACTAATCGAAAGAGGACCTTGAAATGAACAAGAAAATATCGTTACTTTCAAAAATATACTTAACCGCAGCGGTTCTGCTTGCTGCGGCGGCAACAGCGCTGAGAATCAATATGATGCAAAACGGATATGATGCGTTAAACGGGTTTTACACAAACGACATACTGCATAACATCTTCGGCTACGGACTCGCTGCCGCCGTTGTAATACTTGCCGTAATCGCCTATATATATATAAAGGAAGAAAACTGCTCGGCTCTGCCCGCCGAAGGTGTCCTTGTAAAGGGTGCTTCTCTGCTCTCGGGATGCGTAAACGGCGGCTACATCATATACACTTTTGCAAAAGCGGTAATTCCTGCAATGGGCGAAATCAAGGCTGCAAACCTTGCGACTCTTGTCTTTGCCGCTATCGGAATGCTCTATTTTTTCACCTTGGGTAAAAAAGCACACTTCCGCAGCCTGCTCTGCATATCAAACGCGCTCGTACTCCTTGCTATCATACTCACGCTTTATTTTGACCGAACCGTTGCATTCATCAATCATTCGATAGTTCTATGTTTTGCGGCGGCGATATTCTCCTCGCTTGCCTTTGCTGCCGAAGCAAATTTCGCGCTTGCCAGAACTGCGTACCGCCGTTACCTCGCGTACGCACCAAGCGCTGTTATACTTTCGCTTGGACTGTCCATACCAGACATTATTTTTCGCATCTCGCACCGATATGCGGTACTCACTGATATTTACTACGACATTATCATCCTTGCTTTTGGGCTCTATCACCTCGCGCGCCTTATAGAAATTGCATTTAAAAAGGAAGAAAAATGAAAAAGTTACTTGTCATTGACGGAAACAGTATAATCAACCGTGCGTTTTACGGTGTACGCCCTCTTACTACAAAAGACGGACTGCACACAAATGCAATTTTCGGAATGGTAAACATTATCGAAAAGCATCTGAGCGCACTATCTCCTGAATATACTGCCGTTGCTTTCGACCTCAAAGCTCCCACCTTCCGTCACAAGATGTACGAAGCGTATAAGGCAGGACGTCACGCAACTCCGCCCGAGCTGCTTGAGCAGTTTCCTATTGCAAAGGATGTACTCCGCGCGTTGGGACTTACCGTAGTAGAAAAAGAAGGCTACGAGGCTGACGATATTATCGGTACTCTTGCTCACAAGGGCGCAGGTGACGGACTCGACTCATATATCCTCACGGGTGACCGCGATGCACTCCAGCTCATTGGCGAAAACGTAACCGTTTTGCTTGCCACGAACAGCGACACCATAAACTTTGATACTCCTGCCTTTGTCGAGCATTACGGTGTAAAACCGTCACAGTTTGTCGATGTAAAGGCTCTTATGGGCGACAAGTCGGATAACATCCCCGGCGTTATGGGAATCGGTGAAAAGGGTGCGCTGAAATTCATCAGCGAGTTTGGCAGCCTTGAGGGATTGTATGAAGCCCTTGATACCACCGACAAAATCAGCGAAAAGCAGAAAGAAAAGCTGCGCTGTGACCGCGACAACGCATTTTTGTCACAGACACTTGCACGAATTGATACAGATGTGCCCTGCGAGGCTTGTATAAACGACATTTTACGCAAGGACATTGATCGCACTGCACTCTACTCGCTTTTCACACGCCTTGAGTTCAGCGCATTCATAAAACGCTACGGACTCTCCGAAAGCGACAGTCCAAAGGCAGATGCGAAAGAAGAAACCGCAGTGACTGTAAGCGCAAGCGAAGTTTGCGAAAAACTAAAAGACAAGAAGTTTGCGCTTGCACCGTTTGGGGACTCCCTTTCCTTCTCTGACGGACAGACTCTTTTTATCGCAAGCGGAGAAATCGCCGATTTCAAAGCTCTGCTCACAAGCGACAACCTTATCTGCCACGATTTAAAAGCGCTCTGCGCCATAACAGAACCCTACGGCTTTTTGCCGAGTGAAAATGCGTATGACATAATGCTTGCCGCCTATGCAATCAACGCAGGCGAAGGCTCGTTTGACCTTTCGCGCCTTGCAACTGCATATGCAGGCGAGGGTTATGACGAGAACGCGGCTGCTGCTGGACTTATATACAGAATTTACGAAGCCACAAGCAAGCGACTTAAGCAGGACGAACTAATCTCGCTTTACGAGGACTTAGAGCTTCCGCTATGCTGCGTGCTTTATGAAATGGAACGCGAGGGCTTCAAACTTGACACAGACGGTCTGTCTGCTTACGGCGAAAAGCTGAGAGCTATGCAGCGTGATCTTGAGGAGCGCATATATATGCTTGCCGGCGGCGAGTTCAACATCAACTCTCCAAAACAGCTCGGCGAGGTTTTGTTTGAGCGCCTTGGTCTGCCGAGTATGAAAAAGACAAAAACAGGATATTCGACCAATGCCGAGGTTCTCGAAAAGCTCCGTCCGTATCATCCGATTATTGACGAGGTGCTTGAGTACCGCAAGGTGGCAAAGCTATGCAGCACCTATGTCGACGGACTTATCAAGGTTGCGGATGAAAACGGTTTTGTGCATACCCTGTTTAAGCAGACGGGTACTGCAACTGGCAGACTTTCTTCGGCAGAACCTAATCTGCAGAACATTCCCATTCGCACAGAGCTCGGCCACGAGCTTCGCCGTTTCTTTGTACCTTGCGATGAAAATCACGTTCTTATTGATGCGGACTACTCGCAAATAGAGCTTCGTCTGCTTGCGCATATTGCAAACGATGAAACTATGATAAATGCATTCCTTAGCGGTGAGGATATCCACGCATCCACCGCGGCTGCCGTATTTAATGTTCCTATAAGCGCTGTTACAAGTGAGCTTCGCAAGCGCGCAAAGGCGGTAAACTTCGGTATAGTTTACGGTATTGGCGCTTTCAGTCTTGCTATGGACCTCGGAATAACGAAAAAGCAGGCTGACGAATATATCAGGAGTTATCTTGAGCGTTTTTCGGCTATCGACCGCTATCTCAAAGGAACTATTGAGAGTGCCTATGAAAAAGGATATGTCGAAACGATTTTTGGTCGCCGCCGCTATATTCCCGAGCTTTCTGCTACAAACAAGATGACAAAAAGCTTTGGCGAGAGGGTGGCAATGAACAGCCCCATTCAGGGCAGTGCCGCCGACATCATCAAAATCGCAATGATAAACACCCGCCGTGCGTTGAAAGAGGCAGACATTGATGCAAAACTCATCTTACAGGTACACGATGAGCTTGTAGTCGAAGCTTCACGCGAGTGCGCGGAAGCCGCCGCCGAAATTCTCCGCCGTGAGATGGAGAACGCAGTAAAGCTTTCCGTTCCGCTTTCGGTGGAACTCACCGTTGGTGACACCTGGTATGAAAATAAATAATCTTTGGAGGACAAATATATGAAACTTTCACTATGTGCAGGCTATCTGCAAAAAACCGAGCTTTCTGACAAGAGCGCAAAAAATATGTTCCGCCTTTGCAAGGAAGCAGGCTTTGAAGTAATCGACTACACCACCGGCCCAAACAACTGGGAAAAACAGGTCGCTTCTCTTCTCCGTGCATCCGAGGCTTATGAGATGCCGCTTGAGCAGTCACACGCACCTGTAAACCGCTACAAAAAAGCACCGATGGATGAGTTCAAGGCTCTTCTCGACGTCGCATTCGACTCTGCAATTGCCATGGGCAACAAGCAGATAGTTATTCACGGCGGCGACGAATACAGAATTCCCGAAGGCGAAGAGTACGATGCTAAGAAGGCTCAGGATGACGCATACGAGCTTTGGGCACCTTACATTGAAAAGGCTTCTGCGCACGGTCTTACCGTTGCTATCGAAACCGTATTTGAAGAGTATATCAAAAATATGCTCCCTCCAAGCCGTTTCACATCCCGTCTTGACGAGCTTATCGGTCTTATCGACCGCTTTGACAGTCCTTACGTTAAATGTTGTTGGGATAGCGGCCACTCACGTCTTGCGTTTACCCGTGCGGGAATGCCCGATGCTATGAGAGCACTTGGCGACAGAATTGTTTGTACGCATATTCACGATAACTATTATAATAAAGACCTTCACCTGCTCCCCTTCCAGGGCGACATTGACTGGCGTGAGCAGATG